>DAOQTN010000213.1:4810-5428 GCA_035340555.1 Anaerolineaceae bacterium
ATGAAGCGCTGGCGGTTCAGGGCAAGCGCCTGGTCACCCGGGATGACCTGATCCGCCTGATGGATGCGGAAGCGGCCGAGGCGGCCCGTTTGGGGTTGCCTGAATTTAAATTCGATACCAATGAAGCCATGCTGGAAGTCATCTGGAGGTCAGCAACCAAACCCGATTCCCCCCCAATATAACTTTTATCGTTGTAGAGGTATCTAATCAATGACTGGAAACCATACCAAGGAGAAAGACATGGATCTGCCGAATGAAACCAGATTGGATATGTACTGGACCCTCCTGCTGTCCCGCCGGTTGGATGAACGGGCCTGGGTGCTGCACCGCCAGGGAAAAATCGCCTTCCACATCTCCGGCATCGGCCAGGAGGCGGCCCAGGTGGGAGCAGCCTACGCCCTGCAGCGGGGGGAGGATTGGGTGACCCCCTATTACCGGGATCTGGCTTTGATGCTCAGCCTGGGCTACACCCCCCGCGAATTCATGCTCAGTCTGATGGGCAAGGCGGAGGAGCCCAGTTCGGGCGGCCGCCAGATGCCCAGTCACTGGAGCCTGCGGCGGGCCAATGCCGTCAGCCATTCGGCCCCGGTCGCCACTCAGGCGGTCCATGCAGCCGGA
>DAOQTN010000214.1:0-5427 GCA_035340555.1 Anaerolineaceae bacterium
TGCTGCGCGCGGTTGAGGACATGTACCGATATTGTACCACCACCGGAAACCTGTTTTTACCGCCACCGACCTGGTCACGGTCATACGGCAGACATTTCAAGGCTTATCATGATTGCGTCCACCCCCTGCTTCACCTTCCATGTCAAGATGCAGCCGGTGGAGCAGCCGGTGGGCCAGCGGAGCCATCAGGATGCCGGCAGTGACCAGAAAAGCCACCCCGGAAAAGATGGCGTAGGCCGAGGCGAACAACTTGCCCGCGATGGTGTGCAGCGCGTTGACCGGCCCCATGCCCCCCAGAATCATCGCGGCATTGAGCAGCGCATCAATCCAGGACAGCCCTTCGATCAACCGGTATCCCAGGATGCCCACGCCCAGGCAGATGAAAAGAAATGCAAAGGCAACACCGCCGTGTTTCAACATGCGTCTGGCAAATTTGGCGCGGGGCAGCAGCGGCTGGCTGCGATGCTCGTACAGGGGTCTTTTTTTCATATTTATTTTGCAAAACAGTTTGAGATGTTTTAGGGAATCCTTATCAGGGCGAGGCCGGCCGTCTATTCGGACCTGTGCCTCGCCCTGATGACGTTGACTTAACCTACCGGATGGTGAAGATATCGCCGGCGGTGCGGCCTTCAACCTCAGGGAAGAAATACATCCACGCCCGGGCGGGCAGCACGCGGTACTCGCCTGCCTGGGTCGGCAGGAAGCGGTAGGTGATGGTGTAGCTGCCAGCAGGCAGATAGGGGGCCATCCAGCGGATGCCTGAGTCGCTGATCTGGGGATTATCGAAGTACCACCACCCCCAACCCGCACGATACGGATCAGTTGGGTCATAGAGCTGGTTCTGGTCGTCGCCCCCCATTTGGGTGGTTTTCAGTCCCAAATTGACCACTTCCGCCCCGGCTGGGATGAAGTCTTCAATGGCGACATAGTACATATCCTCCGGCACGGTCACATCCAGCACCACACGGATCACTGGGTCGGCTTCACTCAGCGCCACCCCGTTGACCCGGGTGCATTCCGCCAGGCGGCAGTCCTCTGCTGTCATGATATAGCTGCGCGCGATGCTGAGGCCCCGGTTGACCGGGTTGGCGTCCTCCACGGCCTGGTAGACCTGCAGATAGGAACGATAGTACAGTCGGCCGTTGCCATCGCCATGCGAGAACAGCAGGGCGTTGGGGTTCAGAGGGTCAAGTTGCTCCAGCGGTGCAGTGGCCACGGTGCTGTTGCCCAGGTCAGCCCCACTGACGCTGCCGGCCAGCAGCGGAACGTCATTCAACCGGACAGTGTAATCGTAATCGGCCAGCGCTTCGCCGTTGGCAATCATCACATCAGTCAGGGCGGTCAACACCCAGGCATTCTGATAAATTGATCCCCAACCGTGCGGCCGGCGGTGGGCGGCCAGATACCGCACGGCATCATTCACCAGCGGTGAGGCCGGGTCCAGCCGGGCCAGTGCAAAGACCACCGCGGCAGTGGCATATTCCGGGGTAGAGAAGTTGTACCATCCCGTGTCATTATCCTGCCAGTGCACGCCGGTTGCCGAGCGCAGGGCCTTGGCCTCCAGATTGGATAGTAGCGTACGAGCCTCTTCACTGCTGCCGTTTGCTGACAGCGTCAGGGCGGTGAGCGCCTGAGCTGAGGGGCTCAACCGGTCGCGCAGTTCGAAGAGGGCATTGTAATCAAGATCATCGGCGCCCATCTCACTGAGGACAAAGTAATGGAACGCCAGCCGATCCAGTTCCCAATCTGCCATCATCATATCCGGCGCAGCCAGGGCGCTGGCCAGATACTGTTCGGCCAGTGCCAGTTTGTCGGCGTTGACCGAAAAACCGGTGTACTGCGCCCGCAGCAGGGCGTAGGCGACATTGGCGGTCAGATTGCTGTCAGAGTAACTTTGTTCATTCCAGCCCCAGCCACCATCCTCTTTTTGCAGCCGCAGCAGCGCGCTGATATCCATCGTGATCCGCTGCTCCAGGTCAGCCTGTGGTTCAGGTAGTGGGATGCCCAGATCGCGTCCGGCCCGATAAACAGCTGTGTTGGGTAGCAACCGGTGGGCGATAATGAAGGGGTAATCCCAGGTTTCATCGGCCAGCGTTTCCAGACCGCTGAAGGCAGCTGCGGCCAGCGAGGGGGCAATTTCCACCCGCAGCTGCCCCCCCAGGGGGGTAAAGCTGCGCGGCAGGCTGACAACCTCCAATGTATCCCCGGGTTCGGTTAGGACCCCACTGGTGCCGTAGGTCAGCGGTGCGCTGTAGGCCAGGATGGGCAGCATGCCCCAACTGGGCCGGGTCAGATCGGCGTAGTCTCCAGCATTGGCGCCGAAGATCAGCTCGGCTTCAGTTTCGGGCTGCACGGTCCCCCACCAAGTCACCCGGCGGCGCTCGCCAGCGGCGAGTTCAACGGTTTGCAGGGCTGTGTTGGGGTCATCCAGCAGGATGCCGGTGGCCGTGATGTAGACATTGGCGTTCAACACTTCCGCTGTATTGTTATGGACCACTGCTGCCAATTCGACATGGTCGCCGGCTACCAGGAAGCGGGGGGTCACCGGGCGCACCAGCAGCGGTTTGGAGACAATCAATTCTGCTGTGCCGGAACCCACCCGGCTGTCCCGGGTGATGCCGCGCACATCGGCAACCCAGGTGGTCAGGTTGTCGGGCAGTTTTACCGGGATCACCGCCTGCCCATTTGCATCCGTCAGGATGGATCCATCCCAGAAAGCGGCATCGCGGAAGTCCTCCCGCACGGAGGGGGCCAGGGAACCATCGCCGCCACCGCCGCCGCGTCCCAGCACCGTTGGCAAGATGACCGCCCGGCCGCCATAGGAAGCCAGTGAGAGACTGGTGTAAATGCCCAGATCCTGGATGCCATAGAAGGCATCTTCAATTTTCAGGCTGTTGGCATCCGAAAGTGCCAGCACAGCCTTATCCACCAGCGCCAGTGAAAATTCGCCTTCAACTGGCTGCCCGGCGGCATCGGTCACCGTCACAGTCAGGGAAACTTCGTCCCCGGGCAGGGCGGTTTCGGGAATGCCGCCAATCGACACATTCAGCAGTTCTGCTGCCGGGTCCACCTTCAGGTTCAAATAGCCCATGCGGAAGTCGGCAGTGACACCCTCGCCTGCCGCAATGAGGGTTGCCGAAATATACACATTCGGGGCATCAATTTCGCTCAATGGCAGATCCAGCAGCAGGCTGGAGTCTGCGATCTCCACGATCTGCGAGCGCATTACTTCACCGCGTTCAACGGTGATCAGGGCCAGAACCGGGCGCTCCAGGGGGTTGGGGATGAAAATCTGGGCCGTGTCGCCAGGTTGATAGCTTTCGGCATCCGCCACCAGCTGAATCCGCTGGTTGGGGCTGCGCGGCCAGGGAGCTCCGCCGGCGCCCAGCACCCAGATCGTATATTCCGTCACAGCACCATCACCGGTGACCTTGAGCCGGTAGGTGCCGGGATCCGGCGGGGTGAATGCCAGCCGGGCCTGGCCGTTGCCGTCCACAATAAAGTCCGTGCTGCCCACCGAGGTGTAGACTGGTTCGTATATGGGCCAGCCATCATAATCTTTCTGGCCCTTGTCGACCCATTCCACCTGCTCAAAGGAGGCGCTCAATGCCTGGTTGCCCCAGGGGCGGCGCAGCCAGTCGATAGTTTGAATGTCAAAGCCCAGCTCACTCCCGGCTACGCCGGTCCAGGTATCCGCCCGGACACCAACGTAGAAATAGGCTGGATGCAGGGTCAGGCTGCCGCGGGCAGACACCGGAAAGCCGCTTTCATCTATAAAGGTCGCTTCCAGTGTCAGGATCTGCGTCTGGTTGACCTTGTCTCCCAGCAGTTCAACCAGCCGGGCGCCGTCAAAGGTCAGGCTCAGGGTGCCATCCGGCGCAGTGACATCAGTGCCGTCAGCCAGCCAGGTGCCCAGGTAATCATCGGCATATCCGTTATACCGCCAGTAGGACCATGAGCCGGTGCCGACATGATAGCCGCCGGGCAGATGGAAGTGATCATCCTGGGTGTACAGCGCCCAGGAGACCCGGGCGCCGCCGGCTGGAGCACCGAAATAATACTTGGCCTGCACCGCGACATCAGCTGTATCACCGGCCCGCAGGGCCTCATCCAACCAGCCTACTGTCAGGTCAACTTCAGGTTTGCGATAATTGGCGACCTGGAAATTCAACCCATACCCGGTGTCCGTTTCCATGTAATAGTATCCCGGCGGAGCGTCTTCCGGCAGGGTGAACTGGCTCTCGGCCGTGCCGAATTCGGAAAGTGGTAAAACCTCCCGGTAGTATTCTGGTTGACTGTCCAGCGTGTAATCATATTCGCCACGCACGGTCACCTGGACGTTATCCACATCAGGGTCCTGATAGCGCCCGTTGACCGGTTTTTGCGCCACCAACCGGAAGTAGACCGTTTGTCCGGGGCGGTAGATGGGCCGGTCGGTGTAGAGGTAGGTCAGGGGATCGTTGGGAGAGATATTGACGGAAAGGCCAAAATCCCAGGCTTGGATCCCGTAAGTCATGGTGGTGGTGGCCAGACCGAAGTTAGCTTCATCCGGGGCCCCCAGGGTCACATACAACCGATTGGTGACATAATCCTCTGGTGTCACCGGGATGCTGACCCGTCCTTCGGCATCCGTGGTACCGCTGCCCAGGTTGCTGCCATTGGTTCCGTAAACGGTCACGCTTCCCCCGGCAATCGGGGTCTGACTGGCCAGGTCCACCGCCCAGACGAAAACGGTATTCTGGCTGCGCTTGATCAATAACTGGGTCTGGCTGATCACAATATAGGCAAACTTTTCCTGATAGTTTGACAAGCCGGGGGCTGCGGCATGGAAAACATAGATGCCGCGGGGCAGTGGCTGTCCGGATGGCTGCAGCGGCACGCTGATTGTTGTCGGCTGGTCGGTATTGCCGCTGATGGGCAGCGACCAACTGGTGTCAAAGGAAGTCCCGTCAGCATCCACCCCTACATACAGGGCATCCATCAACTCCGTCAGACTGATTTCACCCAGTTCCAAGTCCAGCCGGCTCAAACCGGTGACCTGGGCGGATAGTTCACGTTCCCAGGGCATCATGGTGAGAATGTTGTTATGCATGTCCACGGCCGGCATCACCAGGCCGGGTTCAAGGCCGCCGGTGAGGAATTCAACGGTGGTGGGAGCAACCATGGCCCCGCCCCATTTATCCAGCAAGGTACTGGAGATGGCCACGCTGTACTCGGTATTGGGGGCAAAGTAACCGGAAATGTAGATTTCCGAGTTGTAGGCATAAAATTCAGCGGATCCAATTGCCGGTGATAAGGTGATCAACGATGACCAGTCCTGATTCGCCGCCAATGGGGCGGAGAAGATCAATGAGAAACCGGAAGTGTAGCCGCTGTAAATGCGGATGAGCGCACCATCCACCGGGTTCGTCTGGCTCAGCGCCAGCT
>DAOQTN010000215.1:0-5418 GCA_035340555.1 Anaerolineaceae bacterium
TATTTGACAAGGGTCGGCTGCTGTATGGATTGGACCAGGCCCGCAAGGCGATCCGGTCCGCCGACCAGGTGGTGATTGTGGAAGGTTACCTCGATGTGATTGTGCTGCATCAAGCCGGGTTCGCCAACACCGTCTCCCCGATGGGCACGGCCCTGACGGAGGATCAAATCCGGCTGCTCAAACGTTTCAGCCGCCGCATGGTGCTGGCGTTGGATGCCGATGCCGCCGGCGAAAAGGCCACCCTGCGGGGGTTGGAAGTTGCCCGGCAATCGCTGGACCGCAGCGATGAAATGGGTTTTGATGCCCGCGGATTGCTGCGGCACGAAGCTCGACTGCAGGCGGACTTGCGCGTGACCACCCTGCCGCCGGGAGCCGACCCGGATGAGGTGGCGCTGGCCGACCCGCAGGAATGGGCGAAAATCATCGCCGAAGCCCGCCCGATTGTTGTACATGTCATGGAAACCCTGGCCGCCAGCCATAACCTGGATGACCCCAAAGCCAAAAGCGAGATCGCCTCCCGGGTTCTGCCCCTGATTGAGGACATTCCCAACGCCATTGAGCGGGACGATTACCGACAGCGCCTGGCCCGCCTGCTGCGCGTGGATGAACGGGCCTTGGCGGGGACAATGCCCGCGACCGCCCCCCGCTCCAACCGCCGGCGACCCAATGTCTCCGGACCGCGTCAGGCTAGTCAGGCACTCACCGAATCCAGTCCGGCCCGGCTGGCCCGCTCACTGGAATCGCACTGTCTGCGCCTGCTGCTGCGCCGTCCGGAACTGGTTTACAAGCTGGATCGGGCGCTGCAACAGGGCCAACTGCGGCGTTTCTCACCGGAGGATTTTGAGCAGGCCGATTACCAAACATTGGCCCGATTGCTGCAAGAATCCTTGGGACAGGACGCCGAGGAACCGCAGACCTATCTGCAAACCCACCTCCCGGAGGATCTTGAGGAAACCGTGTCTGCACTGACTGCGCCCATCACGCCCAATGAACCGGCTGATGATCGTCTGATGGAGGACCTGACCCGTAGCTTGCTGAAGCTGCGCCTGGTGCGAATCACTGAAGGGCTGCAGCAGTTACGTTTCCTGCAGGAGGAAATGCAGCAGGAAAGTGGCGTCATCGGGCTCAATCCCTATCAGGACATCATCATGCAGTATGCCCAAACCCGGAGCCGATTGGACCAGGCGTTGGGGCGGCCACAGACGGGGGATTAGTCCGCCTGTGGCTGTGAAAAAATGTCAACCGCCAGGTAAAATGCCAGCGTGCACAAACGGCGGATTAATCCGTCTGCGACTTGGGCTCTGATGGAGCGTCATCGCTCTGCGGTTTCTGCCGCCGCTGACGCATGGCAGCCGCGCGGCCAGCCAGGTCCTGGAAGAATTCTGTATCAACAATTTCAGATACCTGCTGAGCTTTGCGGCTTTCATCAATCTGAATTTCCAGCTGGGTGACGCGCGCCTGCAGGTTTTCTTCACGAATGCGGACTTTATCCATCATCGCGTTGAAGGCTACCGCCAGGCGGTCGGCCTCATCATCCAGTTTGAGGTCAGGCAGATTCAAAGGCGTGTAATCACCCGCCGCCACACGATCTGATGCCACGCTCAGGGTGACCAGACGTCGGGTAACCCGTCCAGTGATGTAGAAGACCAGCGCCACCACCAGCCCATAAATAAAAATGAAGGCCAGAATCATCCAAGTGTTCAGGGCCTCCAGGCGTTCCACCAAGTCGTTGGCCTTCATGTAAAGGCCAATTCCGCCCGCCAGAGCACCGCTGGAAGTCTTGATGGGGGCAAAGGTCTCGTACCAGTTCCCATCTTCCTCTTCAAACAACATGCCGCCCAAGTCGGCTTCGATCAGGCCATTTTCCATAAACTCCTGCTCAATCTCATCCTCAACCCAGTAGGGATCATTGAGCCAGTAGGATTGGTTGTCGTCCCAGGTGGCCACAGCATCCACCATGACCATTAACTCGCCGTTGGTGTTTTGCTGATAGGTGAAAAGCTCGGCTCGCGGATTGTAATGATGCGCATCGTCCAGGCAGTCCATGATGACGAAGTAGCGCTCATCGGTCACCTCGCCCGGAGCGATGGACTCCACCCCCGGACCGTACTCGGCATTCATCTCAGCCACCATGTCACCATCCAGACAGGCAGTGACTGAATCAATGATGGTTTTTGATTCTTCGTCCAGGATGCCGAACACGGTCTTATTGAGAAAGGCACTCAAACCGACATAGGCCACAATGAATATCACCGTGAGCAGTGCCAGGATGGGCAGGAGCAGCTTGAGCCGCAGGCTCATAAACTTGGAGGTTCGGGGGGTCGCTTTAGCCATTTGATATCTCCCTGAATAATTTTGGGGTCTCTCTGAAAAATATGGAGACCTGCAAGCCGGGGCCTGCAGGTCATTGGGTGGTATTTGAGGGTGTTACACGATTTCGAACGAGGTGTGCACTTCAGCCACCCCACGGACGGTGGCCGCCACCGAACAATATTTTTCCTCGGAAAGCTGAATCGCCTGACTGACGGCGGTCTCAGTCAACCCGGCGCCGTGAAGGATATAGTGCACCTGAATTTTACGAAATGCCCACGGTGGTTCTGGATCCTGCTCGGCGTTGGCCTGAATTTCAAGGCTGGAGAGGGTCAGGCGTTTTTTATGCAGAATCTCGACCACATCAACCGCAGTACATGATGCCAGTGCCACCAGCAGCAGTTCCGAGGGCTTCATGCCCACGCCCTCATCCGGGGTGGAGATGACCACCGAATGCCGGGTCGAATCGGTGCCGACAAACTGCTTGCCCCCAATCCAGCGAACCGTTGCATTCGCCATGATTTACTCCTTTTCGTACGGTGTGCCTTCAGCCGCCGGGGCGTTTCCGCGCCCGACCACGCCCGCCAGCACGACCATCGTGGTCACATAGGGCAACATCGCCATAAATTCCGGCGGGATGGTGCTGCCGAGGATAGTCAGTTTGGAGCCCAATGTATCGGCAAAGCCAAACAGCATGCCCGCCCCAAACGAACCAAACGGCATCCAGTTACCAAAAATCATCGCTGCCAGGCCAATAAAACCGCGCCCGGCTGACATCATCTCATCAAATCGGCCCACTGAGCCCAGGGTAAAATAAGCCCCAGCCAGACCGGCCATGGCACCGCCCAGCATGGTGGCCATGTAACGGGTTTTGAACACATTGATTCCAAGAGTGTCGGCGGCCTTGGGGTGTTCACCCACAGCCCGCAGGCGCAGCCCCCAACGGGTGGAGAAGAGTGCCACCTGGAGCACAATTAACAGGATGAACATGGCATAGACAAAGAAGTTGGTGTTGAAGAAAATCGGCCCAATGACCGGAATATCCGCCAGCAGGGGGATCGGCCAGCGCGGAAAAATGGGGGCATTGTTCAGATTCTGGTAGGTTTGTAAAAACTTCGCCGACACATACGAAGTGAATCCGGTGGCAAAGATGTTGATGACCGTACCGGAAATAATCTGGTTGATTTTATATTTAATTGAGAGCACTGCCAGTACCCACGACAGCAGGACGCCTCCCAATATAGCCGCCAGCAAACCGAGCCATAAACTACCGGTCACACTGCCCACCAGGGCCCCCAACATGGCCCCCATCAGCATCATGCCTTCGATAGCAATATTGATAATGCCTGAGCGCTCGCACAGCAAGCCCGACAGTGCTCCCAACGTAATCGGGACGGCGCGCAGCACGGCATTGCTCAACATGCCACCCAAGTTGAGTGACTGGCCCGCAGCAGCCCAAACGATAAAGCCAAACACAAACATCATCGCAACGATGCCCAAAATCCAGTTGGTGTAGCGACCAAAACCGCGGGCAAGCTGGATCCCGCCAAAAACAGCAGCCACAACAGCCAGGATATAGAGCGTTGTCTGCGCCGGTAAAATCCAGTCGGGAGCCACGCCCTGGGTAATTCCTCCGGGAGTCATCACAAAGGTGGTCAGCTGATCGCCAGTTGTGGTGCGGATGAACAGCAAATAGATCAGCACAGCCAGGACAAGGAATACAATCCCCATTACACGTTGGCGAACCGGGGAGGTCTCTCCCAAACGACGGCGGTGAAGAACGGTTGAAGCCATTATTTACCTCCTCCCCAACTGCTCAGGGTAACCCCCGTATCAACATCCTTGACCTGCTTGAGACGGAAAAGCGTGCGAATAATCGCCGGAGCGGCGATAAAAATCAGGATGAACGCCTGAATGATGGAAATAATATCAATCGGAATACCAACAACAGCCATCCTAGAGGCGCCATTACGTAAAAAGCCGAACAACAGGGAAGCCAGCACCACACCCAGCGGAGAACTGTTGCCCAGCAGAGCCAGTGCAATGCTGTCATAGCCATAGCCTGATGAAAGGCCCATGGCCATGCTGCGGGTAACCGCCAACACCTGGTTGGCGCCCGCCATCCCCGCCAAAGCCCCGGAAAGGGCCATAGCCAGAATGGTGTTGCGGGCAATGCTCATTCCAGCGTAACGGCCACCGGAAGGATTGGCCCCCACACTGCGCAGTTCAAAGCCCCAAGTGGTTTTAAAGAGCAGCCAGTAGACACCAAAGGCCACGCCCAGGGCTATTATAAAGCCCAAGTGGAAGCGGATGGGTGTGGCAAAAAACTGCGGAATCTGGGCACTGGTTTCAATGATCGGGCTGACGGGCATGCCCCCCGAATCCGGGCGCTGCATCGGGCCGGCAAGGAGCCAGTCAGTCAGCCGGAAGGCAATCCAGTTGAGCATGATTGTGTTGATCACCTCATGCCCGCCTGTCTTAGCTTTAAGCCACCCGGGAATGAGGCCCCAGAGAGCCCCTCCAGCTGCGCCCGCCAGAAAGGCCAGCGGCATGTGAATGACTGCCGGCAGGCCCTTAATGGCATAACCCACATAAGTGGCGGTCACAGCACCGATGAAAAGCTGACCTTCCACACCGATGTTGAAGACCCCAGCCCGGAAACCCAAGGCCACCGCCAATCCGGCAAAAATGTAGGGGGTGCTGACCACCAGGCTTTCCAGCGGGGGATTGATGGCCTGACGGATTTTCATGGCATCCCCATTCTCAAGCGCGTTGTATAACTTCACCGGGTCGCCAAAGGCCCCCGTAAACATGGAACTGTAAGCAGCGGAGATGGAATTCCAAACCGCCACCCAGCCAGCGCCAAAGGACTGCCGGAATCCCTCGTAAACCGATTCGCTGGATAGAATGATGATGACGGCGCCGAGGAGCAAACCGACGAGCACCGCCAGAGCTGGGATGAGCAGTGCACGGCCGGCGCGTGCCCAGAAGGTGCGGCCTTTGGGTGGACGCGTGAGTTCCTTTAACAATTCCTTACCAAAATCGGGTTGGGTTTGAGGTTTTTGTTCAGGCACGGTGATATCCTTCCACTTCTACAGGGTGGTTTCC
>DAOQTN010000216.1:0-5404 GCA_035340555.1 Anaerolineaceae bacterium
GGGTAGAACAACCCATTCGCGTCCACGGGCTTTGACGAGGGAACCGACGGTGAAGGTCATGCTGGGTTAAATCCTCCAAAGATTGAGGGGTACCGTTTGATGATTTGCAGCCAGTCATCTTGCAGGCCAAAATGGATGACGGTGTAGCCGGTGTCTTCCATGCACTCCGTCTGGTCTCGGTCGCGGGATTGGCGTTCGGGATACAGGTGATGCGGGCCGTCCACATAGATGGCCGTATGCTCCTGCTCATAATAGAAGTCCGGGCGTGTGCGGCAGGCTTCGATATAATGCTGCGCGTGGCTAGGCAAACGGCAGCGGTTCTTCTCCAACAGGGCCAGCCACTCTCGTTCCAGGTCCGACTCACAGGCATTGAGCAGACTTTGCAAATGGTCAGCACGAGAATGGGTCTGCGGCGAAACAGAAATCTTGGCCTGGGCACACCGCATCAAAAAGTCTCGGATGGATTGACGGTCCAGAAAGTGGTGATCCATCTGGTTGGTGTAACTCATCAGGCAGTTGTAGCAGGCCGCTTCGCAGTCTTCGGGGGCGCCGGGCGCTCGATGCAAATCCTCGCCGGTTTGCGGGTCAAAGTGGCACAACTTGAGTGCCTGGCGCATCACCCGCCCAAAGGCTTCGGGATCTTCCACCAGCCGCCGCAAAACACCTGCCCCGCCTTCAGCCGATTCATAGAACAGAATCAGGCGCCGCTCAGAGGTGCCGGGCAGCGGCTCGGCAGCCAGTTCATCATCTTCCAGTTGATACTCTACCTGGATAGCGTTTTTCAAGGCGGCCTGCAGGGAGGCCATCTGGGCAATTTCAAGCCCCGGGGTTGGTTCAAACAGAAGGCTGTTTTTGTGATCTTCTACAAATGGGACCACCCGCTTCTTGCGGCCGCCCGTTGGATCCTCTCCATCAGCAGGGGCATCATCTTCCGATTGGCGCTCCCAATAGCCAGTCTCAACGTTCAGCATAAAGCCGTGCTGATTCGGGTTTGCTCTCCGCCGCCATCCCAGGTTGATACGCCATAAGGTCGCGGCATGACCATAGGTCAACTTACCCAGGATCTCGCCATTCAGATGAATTTCAGCCGTTTTGGCCGATACCACGCCGCCATGATCAGCAAAACGAAGTGCGGTCCGCAACTCATACCCCTGGCGCTGACGTTCCTCCTCATCAGAGGAGATGCGGTCACGCCGCTTGGTGGATACGTTTTGCAGCCGGAATAGATTGCTGATCGGCGCTTCCAGCAGCGCACCGCAGCGTTCGCAGCGATCAACCCCATCGCCACTCTGGATGGGATGCAAGTAGCCGCAGACCAGACATTGTTTGGCGCGGGCCGTGGCAATGCCTTCTTCATCGTCAGATACGGGTAGGCTGACTTTATTGATGGTGTAGCGTGAGCCTTCATGATAGATAATCGCCCGGGGGCCAAACTCGGAAATCGCCAGGAAGCGCGGGCGGGACAAGAACTCGTCGTTCTGCTTTTTAATCCGCCGGGCTGGTAGGAAGGCCGAAAGCGGCAGCCGCGGGAAGCTGTACCCTGGCAAAAAGCCCTCGCTGGCAAAATAGCGGTAGGAGTAAAAGTCTGATTGAACAATGTTCTCAGCCTCGGTCAATAGATCAAGCTGGCTTTCTGCCTCCTGACGCAACCGCTGAGCCATCCGGCGGTCCTGAGGGCCGCGGGCATTATCGTTGACAATGGCGTGTTGAACCCGCTGCTGGTTTTTCGCGGCCCGATATAGGCTGCGCCAGCGCTCACAGGCCCGGTTAAACTCAAGGTCAATTTGCGCCAAAACACTATCCAGCCAGCCTTCATTCCACCAATCGACCTGTTGAAGCAGGTTTTCGATGTCAAGCAAGACGGCCTGCGCTTTGAGCTTTGCCCGGGAACGGACAGATTGGGAATTTAATGCATCCTGAATATGATCCAGACATTCCAAACTGGGTGTATCACCAGACAGGTCCAGGATTTCTTTGAGAGAGTTGCCCAGGCCAGTGCCTGCCTCTGCCAGCCAGATCGCCTGTACGTGGCTGCGGATCAAATCCTGGTTGGTAAGGTCAATTCGAGGTGGGGTCACTGAACCGGCCACCATCAACTCGGGACGTCTAAAGTAATACTGATCATGTGCACTGCCGATGGTGCAATAGGTGAAGACCAGTGCAGGCTGTCCACTGCGTCCGGCGCGGCCGCTGCGCTGGGCATAGTTGGCCGGGGTTGGTGGGACATTGCGCATGTTCACGGCATTGAGTTCGGAAATATCAACGCCTAATTCCATGGTCGGAGAACAGAACAGGATTGGCAAGTTGCCATCTCTGAAAAGGTCTTCGCGATTTTGTCGCTCTTTGGCGGGCACCTGAGCTGTATGTTCTCTGGCCTCAATTCCCAGGACGTTGCGCGCAATATTACGGTAGAAGTCTACAAAGAATGCATTGGTTTTGCCGCCATCTTCGGGCATCTGCGGCACCCGGATGGGGTCATGGAAGGCGCGGGTCCCCGCCCCCACTTTCCAGGTCATGCTGGCTGCGCGCAGTTGATATCCGGGTTTGTGGCCCAAATCATCTTTAGCATCGATGAGAATTTCCACCAATCCGCCAATGCGCAGGCTGTCTAAAATTTTCTCGATAATTTCCTGCGTTTCTTCCACAGAAAGCCGGGTGGGGAAATCCGGAAATGTTCCGTTGCGGCGCAAGAATTGGCCATATCCGCCGCGGGGCGAGAGATATAAATTGCCGCCGTATTCCTCTTGATCTCGCAGTCGCGGGCGCGGGAATAAAATGGCCGCATGGGTCAGATCTTCGCTTTCGTCCAGTGCCCAGGGCGCAATCAGGTACTGGCTGCTCAACTGGCGCAGTCGTTCCTGCTCTGCCTGATCCAGATAGGATACTTTTATTGCCAGTTCCCGGCGCATGTAATCCAGCAGGACGCGAGCAACCTGCTGCCGTGTTTCTGGCGTTGCGGTTGCCAGTGCCGAGTGACTGTTCTGCCAGACATCCTCTGCCGCACAGAGTTCGTCCAGTGGGGAATAATCGATTTGGAGCAAACCACACTGCTCCAGGTTGGGCGAAGTAATCCGCCAGCCGCGCTTCAAATCACGGTAAATGCGATAAGCCAACACTTCTCGCAGTGCCCGTTCCGTTTCCACCTTTTGCGCAAAGCGGACTTCCGGCTCAGTGGCGTAGGCCGACAGCGGTAGGTTCAACGCCTGGAAGATTTCGTTCGGCAGCATTTCGTGAGTGACGCCGCCCGACTCTTCATGAACTTTTACAGCTCGATAAAGCGCTGAGCGTAAGAGGGCGATTTCGATAAAGTCGTTAAAATGTCCTGCCTGCAGAGAAGCATCCTGGCGGTTATCCGTAAAGCTGAGCAGCTTGCGCGCCTCTTTATGCAAGTCAGTGTCCTCACGAAGCTGGCGAATCAAGGAGAGGCTGAGGATCGTGGTGTCGGTGGACCGTCCACCGGAGCTGAGCCCGGTCAGTTTTGCAAAGTCAGAAAGCTGCCTGCCGCTGTACGAGACGCCGCAATTCAGGCAGAACCGAAATGGCGCTGATACATAGGTATATTGATCCCCGGTATCGCCAATAGTCCCATCACGCATAATCTTGATGGTCTCCGGGAGGTTTTTTCGCTGGCTCGATTTGACAACAATCTCACCGTTGCGTTCTTCCAGCCAATCATCTGGCAGACGATCCAGGCAGGCATCCGTTGTATCCGACCAGGGTTTCTTTGAACTCCGGTAGAGAAAGCCCGCTTCAGCCTGCTCTAATGATCGGGTGTCCCCCAATTCACGCGTCAGAAAGGCTCCAGGTTTCGTTTTGTTGGCTGCAGTTCGCCAGACCACATAATATTCCTGCCCACATTCTCGACAAAAGGCGAGAGGGAGCAAGATCGTTCCGCGTTCATTGGGGACGTATTTCTGCCCATAAGCGGTAATATGCCGCTCTAATTCGTCTTCTAAAGATGCGTATATCGTATCGCCGCGGCTGATAAACTGGTGCAACCGAAATGCGAATGTCGAAAATCCGTTTTCGGGTTTTTTGATGTTGTAACCAGCAATGAGAATAGCCTGCAGTGCCCCGGCGCAGATTTGTTCATCAAGCCCGGTTTGTTGGGCTAATTCCCGGGCTATACCTTTGGGTCCAATCAGGCTGCGTGGTTTGGCTCGCACCAGGCGCCCACTTTCAGGATCAGTATTCAGTCCCAGATGACTCTCAAGCCAAACTGCAAGGGGATGCTTAATAAACGCATCGTAACTATCTGGAATCGACAGATTTTGAATACTGTCGGCCAATTCAGATTGATATTCCAAATCAGCGTCATTACGCTCCGGGGTTGCCCGCTGCAGGGTCTCACCAATGACGTTTTCCGGAGGCACTGGACTGCCAAACAGCATCGTGGCAACTTCAGCAACTTCTTTGCGTTGTTGTTCCAGGCTTCCAACACCTGCCAGGGTTGCCGATGTGCCGATACACTGCAAGCGAGTCGCATGCAGAGCTTCTCGTGCGCGCCGAACCAACAATGAAACGTCTGCTCCCTGACGCCCACGATAGGTGTGCAATTCATCCAAGACCAGGAAACGTAAACCCTGGGCATGACTGACAAGAGATGCCCGTTCCTTGGGACGGGTCAAGATTAACTCCAGCATGACATAGTTTGTCAGCAAGATATCGGGGGGATTTGCCAGAATGCGCTCTTTTTCCAGGTCGTTTTCCTGGCCGGTGTAGCGCTCAAATCGAACAAGCTGCTGTCCATCGAGACCGAAATTGAGGAATTTTTCCAATTCTTTCTGTTGACTGTTCGCCAGGGCATTCATGGGGTAGACAATGATGGCCTGGATGCCTTTTCCACTGCCATGCTTGAGGATGTGATTTACAATTGGGATAATGTAGGCTAGGCTTTTACCAGAGCCAGTCCCCGTTGTTAATACATAGTTCTGCCCAGTTTGCGCCACTCGAATGGCATCTTCTTGATGCTGGTGTAATTGCAGCGGTTTCCCCAGGTCACTTTCGCTCTTTCCCCGGCGGAAGATTCTTTTACAATCCGGATGGAGAATCCCTTCTGATACTAATTGATCAATAGCCTGTCCTGGTTTAAAGGATGGATTGAGTTGAATCAGTGGCGGTGGCCAGAGTAAGCCTTGCTCTAGTGAATTGGCTACATAATCCAGGATTCTCTGGTCTTTGATCTGGATAAAACTGGATATATATTCATAGTACCCACATTTCGCACCTTAAACTTCCACCAAGTAACAATTTTGCACCAGAGGGCCGAGTAAGGTAATGATCTGCTGCTGGACGGGGCGTAAGTTGACCAGTTTTCGGAGCACCACTTGGCCATTTTGGTGGATGAGTAGGATGTCCAACCCCTGAAACATCTGAAAGACCCAGCGAATGGTTGGGGTTTGGG
>DAOQTN010000217.1:0-5396 GCA_035340555.1 Anaerolineaceae bacterium
TCTTTGAAGCGGAAGCTGCGGAACGCCGGGCATTGGTCAGTGATACGATTGAAATTGATGGCAAACCGGTTGCCGTTCAATATTCCCGCTTGGACATGGGCAGTCTGGCGGCCCTTTTTGATGGCGATGTGGTGTCGGTTTCGCGGGGCGAGGCGGCCAATCCACTCCAAGTCATTCTGACCTTTGATGAACCCCGGCCGCTCAGCGGGGTGGCGCTGACCGTGGGGGGCCAACCCACGCGGGTGACAGTCACGGCAACCGTTGAAGGTCTGCCGGAGCCGGTGATCTTCAGCGGTGAAGTTCAATTTTCCACCGAGACCCAATTGATTGACCTGCCCTTTGAGGTGATGCTGTCCGTCAACCGCCTGGAAATCGAAATCTTGAGCATCAATGATGTGGAGCCCACCCATGTCCATATCTGGGAGATTGATCTGCGGTGAAGCTGCGATTTTGGCGCACCCTGGTGATTTTGGGATTGGGGTTGACCTCTGTCGCCGGGTGGGTGCGGTTGATTGAGGCTCTCTCAAACTGGCACCTGCTGGTGACTTACGGTGCGGATAGCGGTCCATTGTGGATCGCCATAACCGGAGTCTTGGGCGGCGTTGCCGGCTTGGTGGCGGTACTGGGCCTGCTGCTGCGCCGGTCCTGGGCTTTGCCTTGGGCGCGCGGTTATGTTTTAGGCCTGGCGCTGCTCATTTGGAGCGAGCGGCTGTTGTTTTCTCGCTCGAGTGCGGCCTGGGCAGGCTGGCCTGGTGAATTGGTATTCACCCTGGTATTGATTGTGTGTGCCTTGGGGTTGCTGCGGGCCAAAAATTTTCCAGCCCTCGCGGTGCCCGCGAATCAGAAAAATCAGTAAAATAGTATTAGTGAAGCACTCCCAAATCCCAAATCACCGGACCCAATAAATATTCCCATGAGCGACCAAGAAATTGAAGCCAAATTCTATCTCAATGACCTGCCTGCCGCGCAGCGCCGCTTGCTGCTGCTGGGCGCGCAATTAACCCAACCGCGGTTGAAGGAAACTAATTTGCGTCTGGATACCCCGTCCGGAGATCTAAGCGCAGCCGGACGGACCCTGCGGCTGCGGCAGCCGGCACCATCCGTCTGCAATGCCGCCCGCTCCGACTGGCAGGATGACAGCCGCGCGGCCGTGCTGACCTACAAAGGTCCACAACAGGCGGGGGCCGAGGTGGCGGTGCGGCAGGAATTGGAGGTCGTGGTTTCTGATGTTGATGCCGCCCGGCGTTTGCTGGAGGCCTTGGGGTACCCCGTGATGGTGACTTATGAAAAATGGCGTTCCGCCTATCGTCTGCTGGGGGTTGAGGTGTCACTGGACGAGCTTCCTTACGGCAATTTTGTGGAAATTGAAGGTCCGGATGTGGCCCGCATTCACACCGCCGCTGACCGCCTGGGCCTGGTCTGGGAAAAGCGCATTCCGCTGAGCTATCTGGCCCTGTTTTACAACCTGAAACGCCGCCTGGGACTGCCGATGCCCAATCTGACCTTTGCCGCTTTTGAGCGCCGCGGCATCACTGCGGCGGATCTGGGGGTTGAAGCTGCCGATGCAGGCTGAAACCCGCAAGCCTGTCGCTGGGACGGTCGCCCTATGAGATGGCGCATCCCGACTGCAACTTGCGCATAACTTGTAAAAACTTATTTAGATAATGAAAAAGCAGGCCCGGTTTGGGCCTGCTTTTTTAAATTTCCGCGTGGCTGTTGTCTTGGTCTGATCCGACGGAGTCCTCTTCGTTCCGTTCCCAAGCTTAGGGTTGTTCGACAAGCAGATAATCGAATTCAACATCCACCGGGTAGGAAATGTAGCTGCTGACGCCAACCCCGATCTTGCCCTCATCGTACTTGTTGTCTGTGAAGGTGTAAGCCTTTTGACCATTGATGTAAAGTGTCAGGTCGCTGCCGACACAGCTGATGGCATACACATTTTCGGACTTGCCCATGTTGATGTCCATGGAACCGCTGTTATACAGCAGGTTGTACCGGCCGTTTGCCAGGCTGCCATCATGGCGCCAAAGATACCACAACCCATTGCTCTGGATGGCAAATTCGTACCAGCCCTTCGAACTGTAGCGGCAGATTAAGGCGACGTCCATGGAGTTCGCCCCCCGGTTTTCAAGTCCGACTTCAACGCGCACATCTTCATATTCGTACATATTATAGATGGTGTAGGAGGCCGTATTGGGGACGCCCAACTCGAAATTCAATCGGCTGTCTTCAGTGAAGATATCCACGCCGCTTTCATCTCCATATACCACAAATTGAATGAAGTTATCCAGATCGCCGTCGAATTCTTCCCTGAAGAAATCCAGTTTCACGGCTTCTGTGGGAGTTGCCGTTGGCGGCGGCGGTGTGGTGGGGGTGCTGGTGGGCACCGGGGTGGCTGTGGGAATCGGCGTATTGGTCGGCGGCACCGTGGGAACCGCCGTTGGGGGTTGCGGCGTCGGCGCGGCACAACCTAATACAGCCATGGCCAAAACAAGAACAGCAAGCAAAATTTTGGGGTTCATTTTTCCCTCCCGAAGAATGATGTTTTTTTATTATAGCATAAGCGGAAAAGAGTGATTGATCAGGTTGGCTGGCTGCCCCTGGTTTTACCCAAATTACCTGTCAAATGATGCTTTTTGTAATATTGTGAGCCGGGTGTCCGCTGCGTCGGAGCGGGAATCGGGATATAATGGTTTTTAAGTTATTGGGCCGTGACACTGTCATTGTGCTTTCAGGAGGGCCATTTGTATCGCAAAACCGAGGTTGGTACGACAAAAGAGGCCCTTCAGTCAACGACCACCGGCTAAAGCGGAGTGGTTTCTGCCGCGAAGAATTATGAATGACTATGACAAACATGAAATTATGGGGTTTATCGGGCGGGGCGCTTATGCTGTTATTGATAAAGCTGTGGCCCTCCTCATCATCACCATCACCAACCCCATTGCCAATCCCATCGCGAACCCCATTGCCAATCCCATCGCGAACCCCATCACCAACGAACCCTCGCTGATTCCCTGAATCTGGAAGCATGGATAATGGAAAGATTGGGAAAGTATAAAATTCTGGAACTGGTCGGACGCGGCGCGACAGCCGAGGTTTATCGCGCCTGTGAAGTGGCTTTGGATCGGGAGGTCGCTCTGAAAGTGCTGCGGCCGGCCCTGGTCCCTGACGTGACGATTTTTGAGCGTTTTTTGCTGGAAGCGCGCGTGGCGGCCCGTTTACTGCACCCATATATTGCCACCGTGTTTGATACCGGCGAGGCTGACGGCCGGTTTTATATCGCCATGCGGTATGTGGACGGTAGATCACTGGACCGCATTATTCGGGAGGATGGGCCGCTACCTCCGGCTGAAGTTCTCAAGCTGGCCCGGCAGATGGGAAGTGCACTTTATTTTGCCCATGATCGCGGCTTTCTTCACCGGGATGTTAAACCAGCCAATATCATCCGCTCCACCCAGGGCGATTATATTCTGACCGACTTTGGCCTGGCACGAGCCATGATGAGTACCGGTCTGACCAGCCATACCGGTGCCATACTGGGAACACCCGCTTATGTCGCGCCGGAGGTCTGGTTGAACGAACCCGTCGGACCTGCAGTCGATCAGTATTCATTGGCATGTGTCTTATATGAGGCATTAATGGGGCGGGTTTTGTTTGAAGGTCCCACCCCTCCGGCTGTGATGACGGCCCATATTTTGAAGGGCCCTGGCTCTCTTGAAGGGCTGCCGCCAGCCATGGTGGATCCGATCCGTCACGCACTGCATCAAAAACCGGCTGAGCGTTTTCCCGATCTGCGGGCATTCGTGCTGGCGCTGGAGGGTGGCTCAATCCCCATTCCGAGCATCGATCCTGCTCCTGCTCCTTCTCCTTCTCCCGCTCCCGCGGCCAAGCCATCCCCGGTACTTTCAGTCGCTCCGTCAGTATCCCCCACTCAGCCCATTCTGCCGCCTCCCACTGACCAATTGGGGACTGCTCCCAAGCAGAAATCCACCTCATTTCATTGGCCGGTGTGGGCAACCATTCTGTTGGCTCTGGGTGGGTTGGTGGCCCTGTTGGGCTGTGGACTGGCGTTTGTCTTTTGGGATGATATTTTTTATCACCCCCCAACCCAACAGGCATTGATGACCCCGGTGATCATTACCCCGCCTGACCTCGACCCGACGCGCACTCCGCGTTCGCCAGTTGTAATAACACCCGAAACCAACATTATTGTTCTTCCAACCGTGGCCTCAAATGGCAGTTCGCCGCCAACCAAACCGCCAGCCGCGCCCACCGACTCCCCCATCGCCTCCCCCGAACCCCCTGCACTTCAATCCTGCACCGATGTGGGACAGACGACAATTGCGGCAACGGATGGGGCGACCATGCTCTGTGTTCCGGCCGGTGATTTTCTCATGGGTTCTGACAGCAGTGAGGCTTGGGAGAACGAGAGCCCGGTTCATACTGTATACCTTGATGCCTTTTGGATTGATAAAACCGAGGTAACCAATGCGATGTATGCGCGCTGTGTGGCTGCCGGGGTTTGTCGGGAACCCTATCAATTCAGTTCAAAGACCAGAGATTCTTATTTTAATCATTCCGACTACGCTAATTATCCGGTCATCTTTATTGACATGAATGACGCCCAGGATTATTGCAACTGGGTTGGCGGACGTTTGCCAACTGAAGCAGAATGGGAAAAAGCGGCCCGGGGTACGGATGGGCGCACCTATCCTTGGGGCAACAGTAATCTGGATCGCAATCACACCAATTACAATGAAAATGAGGGAGATACAACCGCCGTGGGCAGTTATCCCAGCGGCGCCAGTCCATATGGCGCCTTGGATATGTTGGGGAATGTTTGGGAATGGACGTCTGATTGGCTTTCAGATGATTATTACAGCCTTTCGCCCCGCAGCAACCCTGCCGGGCCTGCCAGCGGTGAATATATTGTCTGGCGGGGAGGTTCGTTTGGCTCTGTCGCCAGGGTGGTCCGGGTGTCCAATCGTTATGGTGGATCAATCAATTATCGCAAGGACAGCCTGGGATTTCGCTGTGTCCGCTGAATACCAACGTCTGGTCGCCGGCCGATTTCCCTGCCTGCCTTCGTGACCGGAATGAGGCTGATCCCGCTGCGGCGCAAGAATTTGTGGAGGGCTTGGCTCTGGGTTCTGGAAACGGGGCGCATGTGGAGCCGGCGGGGGCATGGGGCGATTTCGGCAGCCGGAAGTTGGACTTGCAACTGGCGTGAGCCCTTCGTCCCCGGCCGGATATTGGCCACGCTCAACACCGGCCTGCCCGGGCCTTATGGTAAAAAAAACACCGAGCCCCGGTTGACACAAAATGGTGGCGCTCCCTGAGCGTGATTAATAGGATAAAAAGGTTATCAAATTAAGATACCTTTCACATGACAAATG
>DAOQTN010000218.1:0-5393 GCA_035340555.1 Anaerolineaceae bacterium
AGCCAGGCCATCTGCGAATACCGCCAGGGTCAGACCCATACCGGCCCGCTGTACATTGGCATGGACACCCATGCCCTGTCCGAACCGGCGCTGTACAGTGCCGTCGAAGTGTTTGCCGCCAACGGTGTGACCATCGTCCTACAGGAGGGTTTGGGGTACACTCCCACCCCGGTCATTTCTCATGCCATCCTGGCCTACAACCAGGGCCGCAAAACCGGCCTGGCGGATGGGGTCGTCATCACCCCCTCGCATAACCCGCCGGGAGATGGCGGTTTCAAATACAACCCGCCCACCGGCGGTCCGGCCGACACCCAGACCACCCGCTGGATCCAGGACCGGGCCAACGCGATCCTGGCCGGCGGTTTGAAGGCCGTCAAACGGATGACGCTGGAAAAGGCCCTCCAGGCGGCCACGACCCATTACCAGGATTATGTCCGGCCCTATGTCGCCGACCTGGCGCAGGTGGTCAACCTGGCCGCGGTGGCTGCAGCCGGGCTGAAAATCGGGGTGGACCCGATGGGGGGGGCCGGGGTGGGCTTCTGGGGGCGGATCGCTGAACAATACCGCCTGAATCTGGAGGTGGTCAATCCCCGCATCGATCCCACCTTTGCGTTCATGACCCTGGATCACGACGGCAAGATCCGGATGGATTGCTCCTCCCCCTCCGCCATGGCCAGCCTGGTGCGGTTGAAGGACCAATATGACATTGCCTTTGGCAACGACACCGACTACGACCGGCATGGAATTGTCACCCGCAGTGTCGGGTTGATGAATCCCAATCACTACCTGGCCACCGCGATCTGGTATTTGTATCAAAATCGACCGGGTTGGGCGGGGAATGTGGCGATTGGCAAGACCCTGGTCTCCAGTTCAATGATTGACCGGGTGGCGGCACATCTGGGGCGCCGGCTGTGTGAAGTGCCGGTGGGCTTCAAATGGTTTGTGGATGGACTGCTGGACGGCTCATTCGGCTTCGGCGGAGAAGAAAGTGCCGGTGCCTCCTTCCTGCGGCTGAACGGCACCGTCTGGACAACCGACAAGGACGGCTTCATCCTGGATCTGCTGGCGGCCGAGATACTGGCTGTCACCGGCAGCGACCCGGGGGTGCATTATCAGGCGCTGGAGCAGCAGTTTGGCCGGGCCTGGTATGCCCGGCGGGACGCCCCGCTCGATCCGGCGGGCAAGGCGGTGCTGGGCACGCTTTCACCGGACCGGGTGGCTGCCGCCAGCCTGGCGGGGGAAGCCATCAGCGCCAAACTGACCCGGGCGCCCTACAACGATGCGCCCATCGGCGGGTTGAAGGTGGTGACCGCCAACGGCTGGTTTGCCGCACGGCCCTCGGGCACGGAAAACGTCTATAAAATCTATGCCGAAAGCTTCATCAGCCCGGAACATCTGAACCGGATCCAGACCGAGGCGCAGGCCATTGTGGATGCGGCCCTGCACTCCGGGGGCACCCCGGCATAAGGCCTGCCCCCTGAAAGGGCACTCACTAAAGGGCTCTCACTAAAGGGCACTCACTAAAGGACACTCACTCATGAGCACAACCCGTTTGTATCTGATTCGGCATGGGGCCACCCGGCTGAGTGCCGAAGACCGGTTTTCCGGCGGCACCGAGGTCGATCTGTCTGACGAGGGGCGCTGGCAGGCAGGGTGCCTGGCCAAGCGCCTGGCCGATGACAAGATTGTGGCCTTTTACTGCAGCCCGATGCGCCGGACGGTGGAAACGGCCAGCATCATCGCACAACCCTTCCAGCTGATCCCACAGCCGCGGGAAGGCCTGCGGGAAATCCACCACGGGCATTGGGAAACGATGGCCCGGGCCGATGTTGAAAAACAATTCCCGGCCGAATACGCCGCCTGGCAGGAGGACCCGTTCACCTTTGCTCCCGAGGGCGGCGAATCCGGGGTGATGGTGATGGCCCGGGCACTGCCGGTGATTCGGGAAATTGTCCTGGCCCACGTGGGCCAGACCGTGGCCGTCATCTCCCACAAGGCCACCATCCGCCTGATCCTGAGCAGCCTGCTGGGTTTCGATGCCCGCGGCTATCGCGACCGGCTCGACCAATCCCCCGCCTGCCTGAACATTCTGGACTTCAGAGACCCGGTACGGGCGCGGTTGATGTTATTCAATGACGTTTCCCATTATGTGGACCAGCCGCCCTATGCCCGCAACCGGCTCTCCGACTGGTTCGATGGGCCTTCCCCTGCCGGTTGACCACAAAGTTGAGCGCTCCACCTGTCCTTATTAGACGCCATCAGTCCTCATCAGTCCCCACCAGTTCCACCCGCTCGTCATTGCAATCGTCGCTAATATTGCCAGCGTTGCCATCATTGCCTTGGTATCATTGCCTTGCCATCATTGCCTTGCCATCATTGCCTTCATTTCCCTCGTTGCTATCAGTGCTAAGATTGCCACCATTGCCAGCAACGCCGCCAAATGCACAAGGAGTAAATCATGAGCCCAAAATTAACCGAAACCCCCGCCTGGCACGCGCTCAAAGAGCATCAGCGCATCATCGGGGAGTGCCACATGCGCAGTTGGTTTGCCGAAGATCCCCAGCGGTTTGATCGGTTTTCCCGCCGCGTGGGGGACATCTTGTTTGATTTCTCCAAAAACCGGATCACGGAAAAAACCCTGGCCCTGCTGATCGATCTGGCTCACCAAGCCGGTTTGGAACAGTGGATTGAGGCCTGCTTCAGCGGGCAGAAGATCAACACCACCGAGAACCGGGCGGTGCTGCATGTGGCGCTGCGCAACCGCGCCAACCGGCCCATTGAGGTTGACGGGCAGGATGTGATGCCGGAGGTCAACCGGGTGCTGGATAAGATGCGTCGCTTCAGCGAGGCAGTGCGATCCGGGGAATGGCGCGGCTACACCGGCCGGACGATCACCGATATCGTCAATATCGGGATTGGTGGCTCTGATTTGGGGCCCAAGATGGTCTGTGAGGCGCTCAAACCCTACGCCAGCCCCGGGCTGCAGGTTCATTTTGTCTCCAATGTGGATGGCACCGACCTGGTGGAAACACTGCGGCAGGTCAATCCCGAGACCACGCTCTTCCTGGTGGCATCGAAAACATTCACCACCCAGGAAACCATGACCAATGCCCACTCGGCCCGGCGGTGGTTCCTGGAAGCATCCGGGGACGAGGCGGCCATTGCACGCCATTTTGCCGCCATTTCCACCAACGCCGCAGCTGTGCGGCAGTTTGGCATTGATGTGGACAACATGTTTGAGTTCTGGGATTGGGTCGGCGGGCGGTACTCCCTGTGGTCGGCCATCGGCCTCTCGATCGCGCTGTACCTGGGCATGGACCGGTTTGAAGAACTGTTGGGTGGGGCCCACAAGGTGGATGTGCATTTTCATACCACCCCCTTTGAATCCAACATCCCGGTCATCATGGCCCTGCTGGGTATCTGGTACAACAACTTTTTTAATGCCCACTCTCACGCCATTCTGCCCTACGACCAGTACCTGGTCCATTTTCCCGCCTATTTCCAGCAGGGGGACATGGAAAGCAACGGCAAGTGCGTGGACCGGCAGGGGGTGCAGGTGAACTATGCCACCGGGCCGGTCATCTGGGGACAGCCCGGGACCAACGGGCAGCACGCCTTCTACCAGCTGATCCACCAAGGCACGGCCTTGATCCCCTGCGATTTTCTGGCTGCGGCGCGCTCGCACAACCCGCTGGGGGACCACC
Source organism: Anaerolineaceae bacterium (assembly GCA_035340555.1). Taxonomy (GTDB): domain Bacteria; phylum Chloroflexota; class Anaerolineae; order Anaerolineales; family Anaerolineaceae; genus JAGOFZ01. The sequence goes on from DAOQTN010000218.1 coordinate 3,705, forward strand.
ATGCCATCCTGCTGTCGAACTACCTGGCCCAGACCGAGGCGTTAATGCGCGGCAAGACTGCGGAAGAGGTGCGCCGGGAACTTGGTGCGGCAGAGCTGCCCCCGGAGCAGTTGGAACTGCTGGTGGCAGCCCGGACCTTTGAAGGCAACCGCCCGACCAACTCCCTGTTATATCCACAGCTGACCCCGGAAGTGCTGGGCATGCTGATTGCGCTTTACGAACACAAAATTTTCGTCCAAGGCGTGATCTGGAACATCAACTCCTATGATCAGATGGGCGTGGAACTGGGCAAGCAATTGGCCAAGAAAATTCTGCCCGAACTGGCCGGGTCGGAGACCGTTTCCAGTCATGATGCATCCACCAACGGCCTGATCAACACCATCAAGACCATGCGCTAGCCCCCCGCCGCGGTTCAGAGCTGCCGCCCCGCCCCGGATTGACGCGGGGCGGGGAAAATATCTCAACCGCCGGCATTCAGGCGGCTGAAACCTGAGCGCGGTATAAGGCCACCGCCTGCGCCAGTCGTTCGTAGGCCTGGGGGGTTGACGGTGTGAGGTGGAACATCAGGTGGGCCGCACCCAGGCGCTCGTATTCCTGCAGCACGGCGGCAATTTCTTCGATGGAGCCGGTCAGGTAGCCGCGTTTTTTGGGGGCAGACCACCCCATCAAATCCGGATAGGCCAGGCTGACCGTGTAGGTGGCCGGCAGGGTTGCCGGGTCCCGTCCCACAGCGCAGCAGGCGTTAAGCAGCAGTTTATGTTCCTTCTGGATGGACCGCGGGATGGTCATGTAACACACGTTCCAGTAATCGGCGTATTGAGCTGTCAGGCGCAGCATGCGGGGCTTGCCCGCCCCAATCAGCAGCGGCGGCCCGGCCGGGCGCGGGGAACGCGGGGTGATTTCGCAATCCCGGGCGGTATAGTAGCGGCCGGCAAAATCCACCTGGCCGGTTTTGAGCAGTGGGCGGAGGATTTGCAGTGCTTCTTCAAACCGGTCAACGCGATGATCGAATGGAAGGCCGAAGGCGTCATATTCAGGCTGATTCCAACCGGCGCCAAGGCCCAAAATCAGCCGCCCGCCGCTGATTTCATCCACCGTATGGGCCATTTTGGCCAGCAGCGCCGGGTTGCGAAACGAATTACAGGCCACCAGCGGACCCAGTTCCACCCGGCGGGTGACCGCCGCCAGGGCGCTGAGCATGCTCCAGCCTTCCCAGATGCCGGTGGTGCGGCCGCGGGCCGAGCGGTACAGCAGGTGATCATAGATCCAGAGCGAGTCAAAACCCAAATCCTCGTTTCGCAGTGCACTCTGGCGGATTTCATCCCAGCTCAGGGCCCGGTCCAGGCCGGGCAGTTCCATCAGCATCAGCACAACACCAATTTTCATCAGATTCCAGTTCCCATATTTTTCAATCCCAGGATCTCATTTGTCCCAGCCAATTCCAGCCGGAGCTCATCAAGCCACGCCGGGCATGATCAAAACCCACCGCCTGCAAATCAGCCCGGCCAAGCCGCCCCGCTCAATGCCATGCCCCCACATAGGCGGCATGCTGCTCCAGATACGCCTCCACCAACGGGCGGGCCCGGGAGTAGGACAGGACCAGGGGGTGTGCCATGAGGGCGGCAACAGCCAGCTGGCGGGAGCGTTCGCGCACCGCCTGAACGGTCAGGCGTTCATACAGCTTGATGG
>DAOQTN010000219.1:0-5391 GCA_035340555.1 Anaerolineaceae bacterium
GAGGGTTTGGCGTCAGCCGGACCGCCATCAATTCACTTATATAGCGAGAAAACCATTTAGTATATGACAATGGATGAAAAAAATCAATCCAAAAGATTGCTGCGACACCGGGTGTTTTTCCATGCTGCTGACGAAATGATGCCAACCAGACCCGTGACCAGAAATGCCAGAAAACTCTCACACCCGGCGGGCTTTTTCTATGGTAAAATCGGTTCGCCTGAGGCGTTGTACCCTTCGCCTTGGAGTAATATTTGCCGAAAGGGCTTGAGAAGATGAAAGTTCTATTGATCAAGGATGTTTACAAGCTTGGACGTGCCGGTGATATCCGCCGCGTAGCCGATGGCTACGGTCGCAACTTCCTGCTGCCGCAGGGTTTTGCCATCCTGGCAACCCCCGGAGCCTTGAAACAGGCCGAAGTCATCCGCCGCAAGGCTGAGGCTCGCCGTATTGTGCTCAACAATGAGATGAGCGGAATTGCCGACATGGTTAATGGCATGGTGTTGAATTTCACCAGCAAGGCTGGCGAAACCGGCAAATTGTACGGCTCAATCACCACCCAGATGATTGCAGATGCCATCAACGCAAAATTGGAAACCCGGATTGACCGCCGCCAGATTGAATGCCAGCCAATTCGCACCCTGGGTGAACACAAGGCTCATATCCGCCTGACCATTGACTTGATCCCCGAAGTCAAAGTTGTGGTGCAGCGTGAAGGCGAACGCAAGGCCATCCCGGCTGCGAAACCGCAAGTTGAGGTTGTGGAAACCGCTCCGGTGGAAGTTCCGGCCGAACCCGCTGCCGAAGAACCCGCTGCTGAAGAGGAAACAGCAGAGTAATCCTCCCCCAAATAGGATTTCAAACGACCGGCCGGGGGCAGCCTGTGAGCTGGCCAGGCCGGTCGTGTTATTGAGGGCCCATGTCCCCCACCATTGGATCGCAGTTAAAACAAGCCCGTGAGGCGCGCGGCCTGACACTTGAGCAGGCTGCTCATGCCACGCGCCTGAGGCTGCACTACCTGCGAGCACTTGAAGAAGATCAGCGGGATCTGCTGCCCTCAGACGTCCAAGGCCGGGGCTTTTTGCGGCTCTACGCAGATTACCTGGGTGTGCCGATCCAACCCCTGTTGGATGCATGGAAAAGCAACCAGGTTGTTCTGCCGGAACCGACCGGCACCCCGTTAATGGAACCGGCAGCCGAAAAACTATCGCTGGCAGAACCCTCAGCCGCCAGCTCCGCCGCCATCCCGGTAGTTGTCCCTGGTGAGGCTCCGGCCAGCCCTCCGGCAGGCGCAGCTCCCGCCAATCCTTTGCTGGATCATCCTGCAGCCCCAGCCACAACGACGGCCGCAGCCGCAGCCGCAGCCGCAGCCGCAACCACAACCACAGCCACGACGACAACGACGGCTGAATCCCGGCAGATTTTAATGCAAATTGGGGCTGAATTAAAGCGGCAGCGTGAGAGCCTGAGCCTTTCATTGGAGGATATTGAAAAACATATCCACGTGCGGCGGCATTACCTGAAAGCCATTGAAGAGGGGCGGTTTGAAGCTGTGCCATCTCCGGTGCAGGCCCGGGGAATGTTGAGCAATTATGCCAGCTTTCTAAACCTGGATACGGAAGCTCTGCTGCTTCGTTTTGCAGAAGCATTGCAAACCCGGCGAACGGAAAATTTACCAGCCGATGCCCGGCAGCGTCAGAGCCAGAAGAAGCCTGTCAGTAAAACCCCAGCCTGGCTGCGATGGGTGACACCTGATCTGCTGGTGGTTAGTACCCTGGTGATTGTCCTGGTGGTGGTCATCATCTTCAGCACTCTGAACCTCTCATCCATCGGCACCACGCCAGCCACCCAGACAGCCCCGTCGATATCCGATGTTTTGCTGACAACCACCCCCCTGGCCCTGCCGACCAGTGATGTCCCCCCAGTCAATGCGACCAATGCCTCGGCTGCGCTGCCCAACGATGCCGGCGTTCCCACCCTGACCCTGGCTCCTTTAAACACCGATCCCATGCAAATTGTGATTATTGGGTTACAGCGGACGTATCTCAGGGTGATTGTGGATGGGTTTGAAGTCTATGCCGGCCGGGTTATCCCTGGAAATGCCTATAATTTCTCGGGCAGTGAACAAATCGAGTTGATCGTTGGCAACGCTGCGGGTGTGCAGATTTTCTACAATCAAAGCGACCTGGGTACCCTGGGGATTATTGGACAGGTGGTCAGTTTTATCTTCACGCCCGGAGAGATCATCACCCCAACCCCAAGCTACACGGCAACATCTCCCGCCACTCCAACGCCAACCCCCACCCCGACCCTGACACCGACCCCCGGTGCGACACCAACGGTGACCCAGTTTGTCCCCTGATTTCCAATCGCGGGCCGGTCTGTTGTTCGTAACTTGGATGAAATGAAAGCCAATACTTTTTATTTAATTTCACTGGGCTGTGCCAAAAACACGGTCGACTCGACTTCCATGGCACAGTTAATGCAAAATGGGGGCTACCAGGCGGTGGAAAAACCAGGCCAGGCCAATGTCCTCATCGTCAACACCTGCGGCTTCATACAAGCCGCGCGCGAGGAGTCACTGCAGGAACTCCGCCAGCTGGCCCGGCGAAAAAAGCCCGGCCAGCTTCTGATTGCCGCCGGCTGCCTTGCCGAGCGACACCGGGCGGAATTGGCCGGTGAAGTGCCCGGCCTGGACGGGATCCTGTCAACCCGCCGCTGGATGGATATATTGACCATGATCCAGCATTTACGCAGCACGCCCCACCCACAACCGGTTTATGACCTGCCCAAAGCTCCGGATGTCGGGCGGGAGGACCATGGCGTCCTGCGTTCCGCCCAACAGGGCAGCAGTGCCTACCTGAAAATTGCCGATGGCTGCCGCCGACCTTGTGCCTTCTGCTCAATCCCATTGATCAAGGGCCCTGCTGTTTCACGTCGGCCAGAACAAATCATCCGCGAAGCCAGCATTCTGGCCGATCAGGGAGTTCAGGAACTGATCCTAATCGCCCAGGATACGACCGACTATGGCAATGATTTGGGGATAAAAGATGGACTGCCGGCTCTGTTGAAACAGCTGGTTCAGACCGTACCGAACGTGCCGTGGATCCGGGTTTTATATGCCTATCCGGGCTATGTCACCGACCAGTTAATTGATGTCATGGCCAGCCATCCTCAAATTCTGCCCTACCTGGACATGCCCCTGCAGCATGCCCACCCGGACACGCTGGCCCGCATGCGCCGTCCGGCGAATATGGACTGGGTTTACCGCACTCTGGAAAAAATGCGCCAGGCTATTCCAAATCTGGCACTGCGCACCACATTCATTGTTGGTTATCCCGGTGAAACGGAAATGGAATTTGAAGCGCTTTTGGCGTTTGTAAAAGCCATCCAGTTTGACCGGGTGGGTGTGTTCCCCTTCTCTTTTGAGCCGGGCACGGCCAGCGAACCACTGGGGGATCCCATTACGACAGAAATCAAGGAAAATCGGATTGAACGCTTGATGACCCTGCAGAGCAGCATCTCTCTGGCACGGAATCAAGCCTGGGTTGGTAAAACACTGCCAGTCCTGATGGAAGGATCAAATGAAGGCATCACGGTCGGGCGATCGTTTCGCGATGCACCGGAAATTGATGGGCTGGTGTTTATAAATGGAGAATTGCCGCTGGGACAAATCGCGCCAGTGCGTATCACCGGGGCATTGACTTACGATCTAACCGGGGAAGCCGCCTGAGAAACGCGCCATGTCCCGTATCGATCGACTGGCGTTTGTTCTTGCTCTGCTGACAATTCTGAGTGCTGCCTGGATAACGGACCATGTTTTTGAGGGCCTGCCTCATCTTGAGGATGAAATGGCCTATGTCTGGCAGGCTCAAGCTATTGAAGGCGGGCATCTGACCCTGCCCACCCCGCCCTGTCCCCGCTGCTTCCTGCAGCCGTTTGTGGTGGATCACGAGGGACTGCGGTCCGGCAAATATCCCCCCGGTTGGCCCGCCTTGCTGGCGGTGGCCCGCTGGCTGGGGTTGCAGGACCGGATCAACCCCTTGCTGTCGGGGTTGGCGGTTTGGTTGATTTATCGGCTGGGCAAAAAGCTAACCAATGAACGCATTGGCCTCCTGGCCGCCTTTCTGGCGGCCACCTCGCCATTGTTTCTCATGAACAGCGGCGCTTTGCTAGCCCACCCGTGGACGCTGGTTCTCAGCACGGTCATGGCACTGGGTTGGCTGGATACCTTTGTCGTTCCCACCAAACTGCCCCTCGGCATTCCCCTGATTACGGCCGCCTTGGCCCTGGGTGTCCTGGCGCTGACCCGACCATTGACCGCCATTGGGGTGGCCCTGCCTTTCATTATTCATGCGTTGATCCTGTTCCTGCGGGGACCTGGAAAAGTTCGCTGGTGGTTGGCCGGATTCGCCGCCCTGGCAGGCATCCTGGCCAGCCTGCACTTCGCGTGGCAAATGGCCGTGACAGGGAATCCATTCATTAACCCTTACACCCTGTGGTGGCCTTACGATAAAATCGGATTTGGCCCGGATGTGGGGTTGCAAGCCGGCGGGTATCAACCCGCTCATGCCTGGTACACGGTGGGCTATAATCTATGGATTGCGGTGCGGGACATGCTGGGCTGGGGAACGCTCTCCTGGTTGATGCTGCCTTTCGGGCTGCTGTCACTGCGGCGCAACAAACCAGCCCTGCTGATTGGCGGCGTCTTTCCTGCCCTGGTGCTGGCTTATGCTTTCTACTGGATTGCAGCCTGGGTGTTGGGGCCGCGCTATTACTTCGAAGGCCTCTATGGTTGGACCATCCTGACCGCAGCCGGCATTGACTGGCTGGCCGGAAACCCCTTCGCCAGAGGGACAAATCCAAAGCTCGTCTGGCTAAACAAGGCCCGCTTTATCCTCATCGCCGTCCTGACCGGCTGTCTGATCGGTGCCAATCTGACGATTTACCTCCCGCAGCGATTGGGTGCGCTGCGTGGGCTTTACGGGGTTACAACCTCAGCCCTGGAACCCTTCCGGAACGCCGAAACCCAGGGATTGACGCCAGCCCTGATCATGGTTCACCCCATTGATTCCTGGGTTGAATACGGGAATTTGCTGTCGCTCAGCAGCCCGTACCTTGACACTCCCTACATCTTCACCATATCCCGCGGCCCGGAGACGGATGACCGCGTGGCGGCATTATATCCCAACCGGCAGGTTTTCCACTATTATGCGGATACGCCTTGGGTGTTTTACGAAACCCCGCGTTAAGGGGTGGGGGTGGGTTCAACCACTTCTGTGGGGGCCGGTTCGGTGGGTGTCTCGCCTGGGGGTGGAGTTTCCGTTGGAACCGGTTGTTCGCCACCGTCACCCTCGTCCTCGTTTTCCTCACCCTCGCCCCGCTCACAGCGAT
>DAOQTN010000220.1:0-5388 GCA_035340555.1 Anaerolineaceae bacterium
CCACTGTGGGATCGGCATCGGAGCCGGTGGTGGTGAAGGACCAGGCGTAATCGGCTGCCATGTTATCGACCGTGCCGTCCTCGTCCACGATGAAGTCCGCTTCGAGGGAGACCGTGCAGGTCTCGCTGTAGGCGAAATCGTCGGCAGGGTTCAGCACAATGACCGGGTCAGCGGTTTCATCGACCACAGCGGTGTGAGCACCGCTGGTGCCGCAGCTGATGGTGTACCAGCCCACCGCCAGGGTGACCGCCTCGCTGAAAGTGACTCTGATGTTGGCATCCAGGGCCACACCCGTCGCATCGGTGTCCGGCACAGTGGTGCTGACAGCCGGAGGAACGTCGGCTGCTCCACAATCAGCTGTGTGGGTACCCAAACCACCAAACGTATCTGCAGCGTACCCATCCCATTCCACAGCAGGATCAAAAGCATCGCCAGTGTTGGTATCACCAGCCGAAACCGTGGATTTTCTGCGCAAGGTATTATCGGCGGTGCTGGTTAATCCCGTCCCCCACTCGGAACCCGGGTCGGTGCCAATGATGCCAATGCTGTCAATCACAGCGGATGCATTATTGACCAAGGTAATGGCATCATCGCCATTATACCAACCAGTAAATGTAGTTGTAACATCACAATATGACAGAAGGGTGGCGTTTGACGAAGGATGACACACAACCAATGTGTCTCCATGCGCGAGCAAACCCGTCAAGGTCGTATAAACTGTAGGGGTGGTTAAACCATTATGATAACCAATAATTTGCCAGCCGGCGAGGTCTACAGCAACACCGGTGCCGTTGTAAATTTCAAGCGCCTTATTGGAGCTGGTTCCTTCGACGTATTCGGAAATGAATATGCCGCCGCAGGCATTGATGGTATTGCCTTGTGGGGAAACAGCGGATTCGGCCGCCTGCACCGGTTGCGGGGGTGCGGCGGTGACAACAGCGCCGATGGCAAGTGCAAGCGCCATCAGCAAGTTAATGAAGCGAAAGCTTGCTTTCATTCTTTTTTCCTCCTGAGAGAATGTGGGGAAGGGTGGGCAGAGTCTTAAATTCCGGTAAAGTCGCCCGAATTAGATTATATCACAGGGTGGCACGTTTTCAGCCGGTTAATCGACGAGCCGCCGGGGAATTGTCAGACAGGTACAGTCCGGGGATACCGGCCGGACCGACCGCATGCGGGTCGATGGGCAGCAAAAATGGGGGACGGTCAGGGCCCGGCCGGGTGATGCAGGATGCAGGGTGGGTGGGTGGGTGGGTGGCGAAACGTTTGATACTGGACAGGGTGCGGTGGCGCGGGTAGAATGAGGGCGACATGGACTTTATTTCAACCCTCAATCCCCAACAAAAAGCCGCCGTCACCGCCGGACTGGGCCAGACCCTGGTGCTGGCCGGACCCGGATCGGGCAAAACCCGGGTGCTGACCCACCGGATCGCCTACCTCGCCCAGGCCATGGGCGTGCGGTTGTTCAATATTGTGGCCGTCACCTTCACCAACAAGGCCGCCCGGGAAATGAAAAACCGGGTGGAGCATCTGCTGGGTGAAAGCGTGGAAGGGCTGTGGATTGGCACGTTCCACTCGATTTGTGCCCGGCTGCTGCGCCGGGAGTCCGAGCGGCTGCCGTTCAAGAGCGATTTTGTCATTTTTGACGCCGATGACCAGGAAACGCTGGTCAAACGGGCCATCAAGGAAATGAACATTGATGAAAAGCTCTACCGCCCCGCCAGCATCCATGCAGCCATCTCGGCGGCCAAGAACGACCTCATCCCGGTTGAGGACTACCCCACCAACACCTACCGCAATGAACTGATTCAGCGGATCTATGCCCGCTACGAGGAACTGTTGCGCGCCAGCAATGCCGTTGATTTTGACGATCTGCTGCTGTGGACGGTGAAACTGTTGGTGGACAACCCCGATGTGCGCGAGCGGTATGCCCGACGCTTCCAGCATGTGCTGGTGGATGAGTTTCAGGATACCAACAAGGCCCAGTATGAACTGCTCAAACTGCTCTCCTGCGGCCACGGCAATCTGTTCGTTGTGGGTGATGAAGACCAGTCGATCTACCGCTGGCGCGGGGCGGATTACCGCAACGTGCTGCGGTTTGAGACCGATTTTCCGGGCTGTCAGAAGATTTTATTGGAGCAGAACTACCGCTCGACCCAGACCGTGTTGAACGCGGCCCGGGCGGTGATCGACCGCAACACACAGCGCACTCCCAAGCATCTGTTCTCCGACCGGGGCACAGGCAGCAAGCTGACGCTGTATGAGGCCAATGACGACCATGCCGAAGCCGCCTATATCGTGGATACGATCCAGCGGCGGATCCAAAAGCAGGGGGCCAAAGCGAGCGAATTTGCGGTGATGTACCGCACCAATGCCCAATCCCGCCTGCTAGAAGAGGCCTTCCTGCACGCCGGGCTGCCCTACCGGCTGGTGGGGGCCCAGCGGTTCTATGGCCGGCGGGAGGTCAAGGATGTCATTGCTTACTTGCGGCTGGTGCAAAATCCAGCCGATGAGGTCAGCCTGAACCGGGTCATCAACGTGCCGCCCCGCGGCATTGGCGATAAGACCCTGGTGGCACTACAGCTGGCGGCCCAGGGGGCCGGAGCGGCGCCGGGGGCTGTGCTGCTGAGCCTGGGAACACAGGGGCACGCTTCGCCCTACTGGAGCGCCCTGGCGCGCGGGGTGGTTTCGCTGGCTGATTTCGGTGGAATGCTGGCGACCTGGCGGGCCGAACGCGACGACACGCCACTGCCGGCGCTGTTTGATAAAATCCTGATTGAAACCGGCTACCGCAGCTATCTGGATGACGGCACGGAAGAGGGCAAGGATCGCTGGGACAACGTGGAGGAACTGCGGCGGCTGGCTTACGAATTCAACGACCGCGGCCTGACCGCCTTTCTGGAAAATCTGGCCCTGGTCTCGGACCAGGATACACTGCCCGAACAAGTGGAAGCCCCCACCTTGCTGACCCTGCATGCCGCCAAGGGATTGGAGTTCGCCCAAGTGTTTATTGTGGGATTGGATGAAGGGGTGCTGCCGCACAGCCGCTCCCTGGACGACCCCGAAGAACTGGCCGAGGAGCGGCGCTTGTTCTATGTCGGCCTGACCCGGGCCAAGGATCAGATCACCCTGCTGCGGGCTGAACAGCGCAGCAGCTACGGCTCACCGCAACTACAGCAGCCTTCCCGCTTTCTGGGGGACATCCCGGCAGAACTGGTGACCCATGAAGGGCTGCGCCACTCCGGTCGCAGCGACTCCCTGCGCAGCTGGGATGCCCGGCCGCGGCAGGCAGCGCCAGCCCAACCGACCTCTGGCGGACGTTACCAGGCCAACCAGAAGGTGCGCCATCCTGTCTGGGGCGAAGGCTTGGTGGTCCATATCCGCCAGGGCGCCGACGGGGAGGAGACGGTGGATGTGTTCTTTGAATCGGTGGGGTTCAAACGGCTGCTGCTGTCGATGGCAAACCTGGAGATTCTACCCAAATAACTGGCCGGGCCGACGCCGACGCCGAATTGTGAATTGAGAAAAAAGTGCAGCCCTGGATTGGGAGCGATCAAGTTCGTCACCAGGGCTGTTTTTTTATATTTAGGTCCGCACCAGCGCGGTGGGTCTGGAATGGCGGCTGCTGCCCTGCGTCATGGATGCTTGAGGTCCGCACCGGCGCGGTGGGGCTGACCGGCGGGGTTGCTGAACCCGGAGCGGGGTTTACTCTCGCAGCCGGGCCAGGGAAGCGATCAGGTCACTGGCGGGCAGTTTCATCAGATTGACGCCCCGGGTGGCGCGGCCGTTCAGGCTGATGTCGCTGACCTTCAACCGCAGCACCAAGCCGCCGGCAGAAATCAGCGTCACTTCGTCACTCTCCTGGACGACCCGGGCCACAGCCACCGAGCCGGTCTTGGCAATGCTTTTCTGATCCTGGGTGGTGACACCCGATCCCGCCCGCCCCTTGGTGGGGTATTCCTCCAGGGCGACCCGTTTGCCAAAGCCTTGGGTGGTCACCACCAGCAGGAAGCCGCCGGGTTCCGCAATTTCCATTGAAGCCACCCGATCATCGGATCGCAAATTGATGCCGGTCACCCCACCTGCGGAGCGGCCCATGGGACGCACCTCGGTCTCGGCAAAACGCAGCGCCTGTCCCTGGGCAGTGACCAGCAGGATATCATCGCTGCCGCCAGTCAACCGCACCCAACCTAGTTCATCGCCAGAATCAAGGTTGATGGCCGCCAGGCCGGAGGGGCGGACGGCGGACAGGTCAGAGAGGGCCATGCGCTTGACGCGCCCGCGCACGGTTGCCATGGTGCAAAACTCGGCCGCCTCGAAGTTGGGCACGCTCACCGCCGCGGTGATGCGTTCATCGGGGCCCAGGGATAGAATGTTGACAATGGGAATGCCGGCAGCGGTGCGCCCGGCATCGGGGAGCTGATAGACCTTTTCAGAATAGACTTTGCCGCGATCGGAGAAGAAGAGCAGCGTGTCCAGGGTGCGAGCGGGAATGAGCATCAGGATTTCGTCTTCGGCCTTGACGTTCTGCCCGGTGACGCCGCGCCCGCCGCGCCCCTGGGATCGGTAGAGGTTGGCAGCCACACGCTTGATGTAGCCGCGCTGGGTCAGGGTAATCAATACGGGTTCGTCCTGAACCATGTCTTCTTCTTTTAACTCTTCCATCGCCTCAGCGGTGATGCGCGTGCGGCGTTCATCGCCGTACTTCTCGGCCAGTTCATTCAGGTCGGTGCTGATGACCTGCAGGATTTTAGCCGGGTGGGTCAGCAGGTCTTCCAGGTAGGCAATCTGGGCCAGCAGCTCGCGGTGTTCGGATTCGATCTTCTGGCGTTCTAGCGCGGCCAGGCGGCGGAGCTGCATATCAAGAATGGCCTGGGCTTGAATTTCGGTGAGCTTGAAACGGGTGATCAGGCGCTCTTTGGCGGTTTCGACATCGGGAGCCTGGCGGATGGTCTGAATGACCTCATCCAGATTGGCGAGGGCAATCAGCAGGCCGTCGAGGATGTGGGCACGGGCGCGGGCCTTGTCCAACTCAAACTGCGAGCGGCGGGTGATGACCTGCTGGCGGTGTTCAATGTAGATTTGCAGGGCGCGCTTGAGGGACAGCACGCGGGGCTCGCCCTCCACCAGGGCCAGCAGATGCACGCTGAAGGTGGTTTGCAGGGGGGTATATTTGTAGAGCTGATTGAGCACCTGCTTGGGCTGGGCGCCGCGCTTGAGTTCAATCACAATGCTCATGCCGCGGCGGTCCGACTCGTCACGCAGGTCGGAAATTGAATCCACGCGGCCTTCGCGGGCCAGATCGGCAATGCGCTCGATCAGATTGGTTTTGTTAACCTGGTAGGGGATTTCGGTGATGATGATGGCGTAGCGCCCGCCTTTGATTTCCTC
>DAOQTN010000221.1:0-5333 GCA_035340555.1 Anaerolineaceae bacterium
AAAATACGTTTGGTAAGCGGGATGCCGCTGCGGGGGTGAGCAGAAGTCATGGCCTCATTCTACCAGATTAGGAGGTTATTGGCTCGCATCAGGTATAATTTTGACGGGCTTTCAGCCCTGGGGGATGCAATGCCTTATCCTGTTTTGTTTGGATATCGAAGGACTCTGCATGGATTCTCCCTCAATCCCCACCGCCCTCAACACCCCTGAATACCGCCAGCTTTTGCAGCAGTGCGTTCACTGTGGTATGTGCCTGAGTGCCTGCCCGACCTATGCGGTCTTTGGGACTGAAATGGATGGCCCCCGCGGGCGCATCACGCTGATGCGCGCGGCTGCTGAAGGCCGCCTGAGCCAGACTGAGCTGCTGGGCCAGTTCTCGCAGCATATCAACCTGTGCCTGGCCTGTCTGTCCTGTCAGACCGCCTGTCCATCCGGGGTTCAATATGCCCGGCTGTTAGAGGGCGCTCACCAGGCTATCGCACAGTACCACCGCCCCGGTCTGGTTGAACGCCTGGTGCGCTGGTTGGGCCTGGGGCAGTTGATGCCGCACGTGGGCCGCCTGCGCCTGATGTCCACCCTGTTTTGGTTTTATCAGCACCTGGGGCTTCAGTGGCTGGTGCGCAAGCTCGATTTTTTACCCCAGCCGCTGCGCAACATGGAATCCATCCTGCCGCCGCTTTCTCTACGCCGCCTGGATTACACTCGCCCGGCTCCTGCCATCGGTGCGCGCCAGGGGCGGGTGGCTTTCTTCCACGGCTGTATTCAAGATGCCATGCTCAATTCAGTCAATTGTGCCACCGTTAGCGTTTTGCAGCGCAATGGCTATGAGGTAGTCACCCCGCAGAATCAAACCTGCTGCGGCGCGGCTCATGTTCACAATGGCGACCTGGAAGGCGCCCGGGCGCTGGCCCGCTGCAATATTGATGCCTTCGCCGCCCTGGACTGTGATTTCATCATCAGCAACGCGGGCGGCTGCGGCCTGTCGCTCAAAGAGATTCCTGAACTCCTGCGCGATGACCCGCTCTATGCAGAGCGAGCCGTTGATTTTGCCCGCCGGGTTGTGGATTTCAGCGAATTTCTGGCGGATCATTTAAACAATCCTCCCACCGGCGCACTGCCTGTGCGGGTGGTATATTCAGAATCCTGCCATTTGCGGCACGGCCAGCGCGTGATCGAGCAGCCGCGCACCCTTCTGCGCGCCATCCCTGGCCTGGAACTGGTGGAACTGCGTCAGCCCGATCGCTGCTGTGGCAGCGCCGGTGTCTATAACATCGTCCTGCCCGATGTTGCCAATGCCGTGCTGGATGACAAAATGGCCGATATTGCTGCCGCCAATCCCACCCTGGTCATCAGCAGCAATGCCGGCTGTCACATGCAGCTCTGGGCTGGCCTGCAGCGAGCCGGTTTGACCTCTCGCGTGCTGCATATTGCCGAAGCGCTCGAACTCTCGTATCGCGTCGCCGATGGTCAGGCTCCAAATCTGCGGCTTCGCCGCCCGGTCAAGCCCTTGATTCCCCGTTCGCGTTCCCGTCAGCGCTGGCTGGGCTGGCTGGCGCGCCGCCAATCCAGCGGTGATACGCAGTTTGTGCCCCTTAAAGCGCGCCTTCAACCGGGTCAGGTTTGGGATGATACCCCCACGCGCCTGGTTTATGCCCTGGATGCTGGATTGGACACCGGCGAACCTGCAGCGGTGGCCTTCCCCGAATCCGCCGCTGATGTCCAGGCGCTGGTGCGCTGGGCCGCCGAGAATAACCTGCCGCTGATCGCCCGCGGTTCGGGCAGCGGCCTGGCTGGCGGCGCCGTGGCTGAACACGGCGGCCTCCTGATGGAATTCTCGCTCCTGAATCACCTGCTCGACCTGGATGCCGATGGTCGCAGCGCCGCTCTCGAACCCGGTCTGATGACCCAAACTCTGGATGAACAGGCTCGCGCTGCTGGCCTGTTCTTCCCTCCGGACCCTTCCAGCGGGCGTGTATCCACCGTCGGCGGCAACATCGCCACCAATGCCGGCGGCCCGCACTGCTTCAAGTATGGCGTCACCGCCAATTATGTCACCGGCCTGGATGTGGTGCTTGCCGATGGCCGGTTGCAGACCTTTGGCGGCCCGGCGTTGGATTATCCCGAATATGATTTTGTGGGTTTGCTGACCGGCAGCGAAGGTACCCTGGCCCTGACCACCCGTGCCATGGTCACCTTACGCCGCGCGGCCCCGGCTGCGCGCACCCTCCTCGCCGCATTTGACAGCCTTGAGCAGGCCGGGCGCGCGGTTTCAGCCGTCATCAGCCGCGGCCTCACCCCCACCGCCTTTGAGATGATGGATCAGAAAGTCATGCAGATTGTCGAACAGTTCAGCCCGGCCGGGCTGCCCATCCAGTCTGCTGCCGCGTTGATCCTCGAAGTAGATGGCGCTCCTGCCAGTGCCGACGCTCAGATTGCCGAAGCGGCCGCCGCCCTGCAGGCAAACGGCGCATCAGATGTGCGCCTGGCCCAGACCGAGGCTGAGCGCGCCAGAATCTGGTATGGCCGCAAGAGTGCGGTTGGCGCATTGGCCCGCCTGGCCCCGGCTTATGTCATTATTGATGGCACCGTCCCCCGCAGCCGTCTGGCAGAAGCCCTGCTGGGCACCACCGCCATCTGCAATGCGCTCGATCTCCCGGTGGGCTACGTTTTCCATGCCGGAGATGGCAATCTGCATCCATTAATCCTGATCCGTGACCCACAAAACGCCGATCTGGTCGCCCGGGTGCGTTTGGCCGGAGAGCGCATCTCGGCCCTCTGCGTGGAACTGGGCGGCAGCATTACCGGTGAGCATGGCGTCGGTATCGAAAAACGCGCCTATATGCCCCTCATGCACACCCCGGCTGAACTGGCACTCATGTCGCACATCAAAACCTGCTTTGACCCCACCGGGCTTTTGAACCCGCATAAAATTCTCCCTGATCTATCAGAGGCATCCTCAGATCTACCGCCGGTTGCCCCGCTCCCCCTGCAACCATCCTACCAGCCCCAGACAGTGGATGAAGCTGCCCAAATCCTGGCTGCCCATACTGCTGAGCGGCAGCCACTGTGGCTGACGGGTGCCGCCGCTCCCCAGATTACAGAGATGCGCCCTCTCAGCACCGCCCGGCTGGCAGGCATCCAGACCCTCAATCTGGATGACCGTTATGTTGTGGCCGGGGCCGGCACCCGGCTGATTGACCTTCAAGCCGAGTTAGCCTCGCAGGGTGTTATGATCCCGGCGGCATCACCCTGGCCTGAGGCGACACTGGGCGGGGTCTTTTCCGCCGGGGTGAATGCGCCGCTGCGCCTGTGCTATGGCGCCCTGCGGGATATTGCCCTTGCGCTGGATGTCGTCCTGCCCAATGGGCAGCGCATCCGCACAGGCCGCCCGGTGATGAAAAACGTCGCCGGCTATGACCTCACCCGGCTGTTCATCGGCGCCCGGGGCTCCCTGGGGTTGATCACAGCGCTCACCCTCAACCTGCGCCCTCTGCCCCGCCGCTGTTTGACCTTTGCCGTGCCTTTCGAACTGCCCGCAGCGGCACTGGTGGCTGGCCTGGCACTGGCCCGTAACCTGTTAACCGCCTCGGCGGTTCTGGTTGGTCAGAACCTGGGCCTGCCCGGTCTGCCAGATTGTACGCTGATCTGCACCCTGGAAGGGTTTGATGAAGATGTCGCTGCCGATGATGCCGTTCTCCATCAGCAGTTGTCCGGCCGCATCTTTGTAGAGCAGCCACAAACCGGCAGCCAGATCTGGGCCGCCTGGCTGGCCCAAACTCTGACGGCACATGCTGCTGTTGCCCGGTTGGGCATGCCCATCAGCAAGCTGCCTTCTTGGGTCACCCGTTCCAGCCAGCACCTCGGCCCGGCCTGGCTGGCTGACCTGGGCAGCGGGCTGCTCTACGCCGCCCCCACGAATGCCCTGGCCTGTCAAACGGCTGCCGAAGCCGTTGGCGGCTATCTGGCCTGGCTGGGAGCGCCGGGGTCGGTGGCAGAAACCCGGCGGCCCGGCATTCCAGAATGGATAGACCGCCTCAAATCCCAATTAGACCCTGCCGGCATCTTGCCGCCGCTGGTCTCATAAACCCGGCTGTGTTTTTGGGCTAAGAAAGCTGCCGCAAACGATACGCAAACTGCCAACTTCTAGTACAATTATTCAAGGGCTTTTAATAGTTTGGTGTGTTTGGCGCGCAGGAGCAGGTGTATGACTTCATCGAAGTCCAGAGTTCGCAGCCTTTCAACAAAACTGATGCTGGCTTTTGCTTTAGTAGCATTGCTGCCAATCAGCGCGCTCGCTGTATGGAATTATAAGGCGGTTCAATCGGCGCTTTTATCATCGGTGGATCGCGCTCTGCTGGTTTCGGCTTCGCAAACTGCCACCACGATCGATGCCTTTTTGCAAAACAATCTACAGGCGGTTCGCTCTGAAGCTGCTCAACCGGTTTTGATTGATTTCTTGGCCCTGCCGCCTGACCAGCGTCCAGAGAGCCTGGAAGAAGCGCTCCTGCGTGCCTATCTCAGCGCCCTTGAGTCTGGCCCCAGCCACCGCCTTGCTGATTCCCCAATCTCATTTGTGCAATCCTTCTGGCTGCTCGACGCCTCCGGGCAGGTCGTCTTTGATACCCGCAGCCTGGCTGTTGGTCAGGATAGCTCAAGCGAAGCTTTTTTTCAAGAGACCCTGAACGCTTCTGAACCTTACCTTTCGCCCATCCTGTTTTCTGAAACCGGCGCTGGCAGCCTGTATTTTGCGGCGCCTGTGATCCAGTCCACGGGCAGCGCCCCGCTTGGGGTGCTGGTGATGCGCTATAACGCCGATGTACTGCAAGAACTGGCGGCTCGCAGCAGCAACCTGGTGGGAGACCAATCCTATGCCATCCTGGTCGATGAAAACAACCTGATTCTGGCTCATGGCACACAGCCACGGCTGCGCTATCAACGGATTGGCGCCCTGGATGCCGTGCTTGTCACCCGTCTTCAAGCGCTGCACCGCCTGCCCCCCGATACATTAACCTCTCAAATGCTGGATGCTTCCCAGTCTGCCGCTGCTTTACAAACCGCTGCAGAAAATCTGGTGCTTGAAGATGCCCTGACAGCCAATATCCGCAGTCAGGGTGGGCGTTCCCGGCTTGCCTCGGAATCCTGGCAGGTCATCTTTGTCCAGTCGCGTCAGGCCGCGTTGAACGTGGTCCGGGGCCAGTTGGGGGGCGCCTGGATCCTGGCGGTTGTGGTCGTTTTGTTGGGACTGGGCGGCGCCTGGGCTTTGACCCGCTGGTTGACCCGCCCGATCACCCACTTGCAGCAGACGGCAATGCAGGTCGCCGCCGGCGATTTGA
>DAOQTN010000222.1:0-5312 GCA_035340555.1 Anaerolineaceae bacterium
AAAAGAACGCCACAATTGCCGTTGGACGGGGTTTGCGTTTTTGTTAAGGATGCAGCTGATACCAGATTCAATAATCTTAATTACAATAGGATCATGGAAAGTTGGGTCGCTTCAGCCATTGGCATGTCCATCAGCGCATTTGCGGTGGGAATGGTTTATCTTTTCCTCCACCGGCAGTATCACCACACCTTTTTGCGCACCTGGGCGATCGGCTGGGCCCTGTATGGCATTGCGGTCATTTTTGAAGTCCGCCTTACTTTTCGCTATGGGGCGCCGTTTCTGATGGCCAACCAGGCGGCCTTGCTGGGCTGCGCCGTCATGATGTTGCTGGGATTGGAATCTTTCCTGGGACGCCGGGCCCCCAGCTTGGGGCGATTGGGCATTTTCGTTGCCATCCTGATGACCATCTGGATCATCACCTCCAGCTTGTTGGAGCTGCTGCCAGCGGTTCAGCAGTTGCCCAATGCCCTGCTGCTGGGGATGGGGTATGCCTACCTGGGCTGGTTAATGCTGAAACGTTTCCCGCTGCATACGGTGGGCCGGTTGATGAGTGGGATTGGTTTTCTGGGCTGGGGCCTGCTGGGCATCCTGTCCCCGTTGTGGTTCTGGCAGGAGTCTTTGCAACTTTTAGGCGAGGCCATCACCTGGGCACTGCATATCAGTGTGGCCCTGGGATTGCTGCTGGCCTACTTTGAGATGCTGAAGAAAGATCTGGAGGACAGTGAGCAGCGGTACCGGACCCTGGTGCAGGCCTTGAATGAAACAGAGGAAAATTACCGGCGGGTGGTGCAGCAGCAGGGGGATGGCGTGGCCATCGTGGATGAAAATGAAGTCTTCACTTTCGTCAATCCGGCATCCGAGGATATCTTCGGTGTGCCTCCGGGTGGCCTGGTCAACCACACGCTGCGGGAGTTTCTCTCGCCAGAACAATTTGACATTGTGCGCGCCCAAACAAGCCAGCGACGGGGCGGCCTCACCAGTTCCTATGACCTGGAAATCACGCGTCCTGATGGAAAGGTTGTCAACGTCCTGGTCAAGGCCACCCCCCGTTTTGATCCAGAGGGGCATTTCCTGGGAACGCTGGGGGTTTTTCACGATATCACCGACCGCAAGCGGGCTGAAGCGGAAATTCAGCGTCTTTTGATTGCCGAACGCACCTACCGCCGCCAAGCTGAAACGCTGCGCGATGCCACCACCGTGATGGTCGCTGCGCTGGATGTGGAACAACTCCTGGATCACATCCTGGTTCAGCTTGAAAACGTGGTGGCCTATGACAGCGCTTGTATTTTTCTCTTCGAGGGGGACCAACTGCGGGCGGTGGCGGCGCACGGATTTGACCACCCTGAAAACATCATCAACCAGTACTACCCCGCCAACAGCCTGCTGACCAGTTCGGCATCCACCCTGGGACACCCGCTGTTGATTGCGGACGTGCGCGAGGATAAGCGTTTTGAGTATTGGGGGGAATCGGAGCATGTCTGCGGCTGGATGTGCATTCCACTGGTGTGGCGGCAGAAGGTGGTGGGATTCCTGACCGTTGACAGCCGCACCCCCAATGCCTACGACGAAGAACAGGCCACCCTGGCCCAGGCCTTCGCCAACCAGGCTGCGCTGGCCATCCAAAACTCACGTCTTTTCCAGGAAACCCGCCGTCTGGCGGTGACCGACCCCCTGACCGGCCTGTACAACCGCCGCCAGCTTTTTGATCTGGCCCGGGCCCAATTTGAACATTATCGGCACCATCAGGGACGGTTCTCGGTGGTCATGATGGATATGGACCACTTTTCCCAGGTTAACAACATCTATGGCCACCAAGTGGGCGATGTCGCCCTGCGGACGGCCACCCAGCGGATCCGCGGCGTGCTGCGGGAGGGGGACATTGTCGGACGTTACGGCGGCGAGGAGTTTCTGGCCGTCCTGCCCGATGTGGATGCGGCCCACGCGCTCCAGGTGGCTGAACGCATTCGCCGGACCATGGCGGAAACGCCCATCACCGTTGATCTGCTGAATGTGCGCGTGACCATCAGCCTGGGGGTGGCTGTTTTGGATGCCGACACCCTGACCTTGGACGAATTGATCGACCGTGCCGACCAGGCCCTGTACAAATCCAAACGCACCGGACGCAATCGGGTCTCCGTGTGGGAACCGGGCGATCAACCCCCGACGGAGTAAGATCGGTCTCTGACACCCACTCGAGGGGGGCGCTTTCAGGCAGGAATTGAGATTACCAGGGACAACCCCCAGACCGTCCCTTACTCCCACCCGCTGAGAGGGTCTTCAGGAGGGACTTGGTATCGCCAGGAGCGATCCCCAAACCGTCCTTTACTCCCACTCGATGGTGGCCGGTGGCTTGCTGGTCAAATCATAAACCACCCGGTTGACGCCCGGAACCTCATTGACAATCCGATTGGCCACCCGCGCCAGCAAATCCGCCGGCAACCGGGCCCAATCCGCGGTCATGAAGTCATCCGTCGTGACAGCGCGCAGCGCCACCGCCTCCTGGTAGGTGCGCTGGTCACCCATGACACCCACCGAGCGTACCGGCAGCAGCGCGGCAAAGGCCTGGGCAATGCTGCCCGGGGTATCGGTCATGCGGCGGCCCAACAGCCCGGCCGCAGTCAATTCGCCGGTAAAGATGGCGTCAGCCGCGCGCAAACGCTCCAGCCGCTCGGCCGTGATTTCGCCCAGACAGCGGACAGCCAGGCCCGGGCCCGGGAAGGGTTGCCGCCAGACCAGTTCCACCGGAAGCCCCAAGGCCTCGCCCACGGCCCGGACCTCGTCTTTGAACAAATAGCGCAGCGGTTCCACCAGTTCAAATCGCATGTCCTTGGGCAGTCCGCCAACATTGTGATGGGTCTTGATACGGTGAGCCTGATTGCGATCGGGGGCACTGGACTCAACCACATCCGGGTAGATCGTACCCTGCACCAGAAAATGCGCCTCCCCGGCGCGCCGGGCTGCCCCTTCAAAGACCCGGATAAAGGTTTCACCGATAATGCGGCGCTTGGTTTCCGGCTCCGTCACCCCGCGCAAGGCATTGATGAACGTATCCGCCGCGTCCACGGTGATCAGAGCGGCGCCCATATGCTGGCGGAAGGCAGCCTCGACCTGGGCCCGCTCATCCTGGCGCAGCAATCCATTATCCACAAAGACGGCCGTCAGCTGGTCGCCAATGGCACGATGCACCAGGGCAGCCGCCACGCTGGAATCCACGCCACCGCTGACCCCCACCAGGGCCCGGCCGCCGCCCACCTGGGCCTGCACGCGGGTAATGGCCTGGCTGACCATGGCCTCAGGGGTCCAGTCCGGCCGGGCGCCACAAATATCAACCACAAAACGGCGCAGCAGGTCAATCCCTCCGGGGGTGTGACGGACCTCGGGGTGAAACTGCACCCCAAACAGGCGCCGCTGTAAATGACCCATGGCGGCAAACGGGCTGTGGTCGGTCTGTGCCAGGGTGACAAAACCGGGCGGCAGGACATCAATCCGGTCGCCGTGCGACATCCACACCGACTGCGTGCCGGGCGGCAGCAGTGGATTGTCACAGGTGGTCACAATCTGAGCCAGGCCGTATTCCCGCATTGGCGCCGGAGCCACGCGACCGCCCAGGGCATGCGTTAAAGCCTGCATACCGTAGCAAATCCCCAACACCGGCAGCTGCATCTCCAGCAGGTAGGCCGGCAGTTGCGGTGCCCCAGGTTCATAGACCGAATTGGGGCCGCCGGACAGAATCACACCGCGCGGCTGCAGTCGTAAAACCTCCGCCGCCGGGGTGTTCCAGGGCAGCAGTTCACAATAGACCTGCGCCTCGCGCACGCGCCGGGCAATCAGCTGCGAATATTGGGAGCCAAAATCCAGGACAATGATGGTATCGGTCAGGACTGTATCGCT
Organism: Anaerolineaceae bacterium; assembly: GCA_035340555.1. Classification (GTDB taxonomy): domain Bacteria; phylum Chloroflexota; class Anaerolineae; order Anaerolineales; family Anaerolineaceae; genus JAGOFZ01. The sequence continues at coordinate 3,892 of DAOQTN010000222.1, forward strand.
CATGATTCCACCGCGAACGTGATCCGACCATCCTCCAGCGAGGTGATCGAAACCAGTGACACAATCGGAATGCCCAGACCATTCAGGACCTGGCGGCCGCCTTCAAATGTTTTTTCAATCAGGGTGCCGATCCCGACCAGTTCAGAACCGGCAGCCTGCGCCAGACGCACCAGCCCCAGAATTGTGGCTCCGGTGGCCAGAAAATCATCAATGATCAGCACCCGCTCCCCGGCAGCCAGATATTCGGGCGAAACGATCAGTTCAACCATGCGGCCCTTGGTGTGAGAGGGGGCCACGGTCAAATAAACCTGATCGGGCATGGTGATGGGTTTGGTTTTGCGAGCATAAACCACCGGCAGCCCCATATGACGGGCCGTCGCCAGGGCCGGGGCAATGCCTGAAATTTCCGCTGTGAGCACCCGGGTGGCCCCCACCCCAGCAAACTGCCGCGCAAATTCCGCGCCGCATTCGTCCATGAGAACCGGGTCCACCTGGTGATTGATAAATCCATCCACCTTGAGGATGCCGCCCCCCAAATTCCGACCTTCCTGTTCAATTCGCTGCTGCAGTGCCTTCATGGATATCCTTTGTGACAGCGCCCACCCGTTTCAGCAGATGGCAGCGCCGCCCTCCTTTGCCAAAATATGTCCCGGCCACGCCGGCCCAACCCCGGCCCTGACAACACACGTCTCACCGGCACTGCTCCGCTGGGGTTGACATGCGCTTAAACGGGCGGAATTGGTTCATTGTGGCCAGGTTGAAAGAACTGATAATGGAAATCGGTATGCAATATTGTATAAACAAGTGACAGCGTCATTTTACAACCGAGTGATCAAAAAAGGGGAAAACTTTAAGAAAGCGGGGGCACTCTCCGGCGTTAAGGCCCCAGCAATCAACAGTCCCAATGTCTGGCATTGGGACTGTTGTGTATTGAATGGGGTGCCCATCCTGTGTTCCTAATTGTCCCCCACCAGGGCAATATCGAAGACATAAGAGGTGCCCATGGGCGAGATCGTATAGCCCTGCACGCGCGGGCTGACCAGCTGGTTCATTCGGGAGTGAAACATCGGGAGAACAGCGCCGTCCTCAATAATCAGACGTTCGGCCTGCTGATACAATTCAATTCGCACGGCCGGGTCGGGTTCGGAACGGGCCTGCTCCAACAGGGCATCGACCTCGGGATTGTTGTATCCAGTGGGATTAAATTCGCTGGCACTGTGGAAAAGTAAATCGAGGAAGTTTTCCGGATCCGGATAATCCGCACACCAGCCATAGGAGACAATGTGTCCCGGATTTTTGCGCAGTTCCTCCGTATAGTTGTCAGGATCCACATACTCAATCGTGATCTCCGCCCCCAGGATGTCCTTCCATGAACGGATCATGGCATTGATATTGTCACCGGCATCACCGGGCAAACCAGA
>DAOQTN010000223.1:0-5306 GCA_035340555.1 Anaerolineaceae bacterium
GGTGCGCTACCGCACCCTGATGGTCACATTTGGAGCCGCCGGGGATTATTTCACAACTGCCGGCAGGAAGAGATCAAAAAACGAGCGGATGGTCACGGTCTTGGTGGCGGCAAGCGCCGAGCAGGTGTTGGCTGCGGTGAGCGAGACGATGTAATCACCGCCAGCGGCATAGGCATGGGTGACTACCTGACCAGTTCCAGTTGTGCCATCAGCAAAGTCCCAGGAGAAGGTGACCGGTGTCTCGCTGTCTGCCGAGCCGGTGAAGGTGATGATTTCACCCTCCAGTGGCGCCGCCGGTTCAAAGCTGAAATTGACGTTGCTCACCGCAGTGCAGGAGCAGCCAAACCAGTCCAGCACCGAGTCCAGCACCGCCGCCCGGGCGGATAAATCACTGATGGCCTCCAACGGCCAGGCGATGAAGACTGTCTTGAAGGTGGCATTTTCAAATCGGACGCTGTTGGTGTTGGTAGATCCGGACCATTTGAACGGCGTGCCGGAGCCCAAGGCGGTGTCCTTGCCAACATTGTCCGTCCACAAGGTGGAGGTCCAGCCGGTGGGTTTGGTCAAGGTGTACGGTCCCAGCCCATCCCCGATGGGATCCCCGGCCACCCCTACCGGGTCGGTGCGAGACACGTCATTGCTGTAACTGCCAATATGCAGGTAATTCTGACCGAAGGTGGTCAGGTTGTTCTCATAGAGATACTCATATCCGGAGAGGAAGAAGCGGCCGCCGCCATCCAGGTAGGAGGCCACCGCGGCCTCATTGCTGCTGGAGAACGTGCCCGAGGAAGGCCGCCCATTGTACCAGATCACCGTGCAGTACCCGGAGAGGTCATCGGCTGAAGGATCCCCCGCGGCGGCCACATCCCAGATGTTGTATGCCACACCGATCTGATCGAGGGCGGTGGTGTAGTAGGTTTGCAGGTTGGGGTTGTTCTGGTCGTCGTCGACCAGCAGGACGGGCGGAAGCGGGGGTAAGGCGAAATTTTGGATCTGGTCGAGGTCAGCCATCACAATGTCGCGCACCGCCGCCTCGTGCCCGGCCGCCGTTACATGCATGGTATAGCTGCCGGGGGGCAATTCCAGGCTGTAGGCGCCGGTGGCTGGATTGGTGGTCGTGGTTTCCGGTGAGCCCGTCACGGTGATATTGGCCGTCAGCGGCGCACTGCTGGTGGCATCAATGACGGTACCGGAGAGAACATGGGTTTCGGCGGGGGTCAGGGCAAAATCCTGTGTGGTCGTCTGGTCGGCGGTGACGACAATATTTTCCACCACCATCGGTTCATAACCGTAAGCCCAGACCGAGGCCGTATAGGTGTCCGCCAGCAGGTTCTGCGTATAGCTGCCGTCCACCTCTGATGAGACCTCAATTGGCGTGCCGCTTGCGCCCTGCAGGGTGATGGCAGCTCCGGAGATGGGGCTGCTGGAAGTGGCATCAGTCACCGTGCCGCTGATTGTACCGACACCTTCAGAAAGCAGACAGCCGCTTTCGTGAATAAAGGTGGCAATTGTGGCCTTGACGAATTCGGTATAGTAGACCGGATCAACATGTGCCACGGTGTCGTTGACGGTGTGATAATAAGGATTGAAATCGGATTGATCTTCAATCGCCAGGATGGAATTGTAATCCTGATCCCAGAAAGACTCGTGATCGCTGCCGCCGGCCAGGGTTGTGCCGATATCCGCCACCAGATCCAGCTCATAGGTGTCGATCACATCGGCAAAAAGCTGGGCCAGCGCCTGGCTCCCGGTGATGTTGGGATTGTAGCGCAGATCAATCCCGGGCTCGGAACTGATCGTGTTATAGGCGATCATATCCAGATTGAGGTACGAGATGATGCTCTCGTTTTGCCCGGCGGCCCGGGTGGCATAGGCCGCGCTGCCGTTCAGCCCCTGCTCCTCGCCGGTCCAGAAGGCAAAGCGCAGGGTACAGCTCCAGTTGTATTCCGAGAGCAGGTCGGCAGCCAGCAGGGTGGCCACCGAACCGCTGGCGTTGTCATCGGCACCCGGAGCCCGACCAGAACTGGGCATGTCATCCAGGTGTGCACCGATGATATAGATTTGCTCGGGATTGATCAATCCGGGAATCTCGCCAATCACGTTGGGGTAGGTCGCCCCACCCCAGGTGTGATAATCCACATCCAGCCCCAGCGCGGCCATGTGCTGGCCCACAAAACTGGTGGCCTTCTGAATATCGGTCCCACTGTAAGTGTTGCGCGAGGCCAGGGTATAATTGGCGCCATCCACAAACATGGGCTGATCGCCGGCCAGCTGACGGGTGTAGGTTAAGATTTGGTCCTGCGTGATCTGGCTCAGGATCAGCTGGACAATTGGATCAACCGGTACGGCAGCGCGGGGCTGCGCCTGGGCCGGGGCAGCGCCCGACAGACTGAGCGCCAGGACCAACACCAGCGCCAGCAGGGGGGAAAAACGACTCTTCATGGTAATGAAACCTCCGGGGAATATGACGGCAGAACGCACGCCGGCCTAATTGTATCATGCGGCTGTGATTTGCAAACACTTGCTTCAAAGTTCAAAACTCAAAGAGTAAATTGCTCTACGCACGGCGCAAGCGGCAAGCATCTACGATGCAAGTGGTAGAACACCAAGGGTAAAACACCAAGGGTAAAACACCAAGGGTAATGCTCCCCCGGGGCATTGGGGTGAGGTATTGTGCTGCCCCCGTCACAGCCCGTCAGCCGGAGCTCTGTTGGGGCGCGGTTTCGCACACCCACAGGGGAACCCCCGGGGCTCTGGCCGTGTTCCAGCAGTCAAACCTGGCCAGGGTTATTTTTTCCGGCGGAAGACCAGCGGGAGCAGCAGGAAAGTGGCCAGCGGCCAGACCCAGGCCAGGTCACCCGGGCCCTGGGGGCCGGTCCGTTCGGCAGTGCGGCGGATTCGCAGCACCCGGTAGTCGGTGGTCAGTTCAGCCAGTTCATCATCCGTCATGGTGTGGGGATTGATGCCGGCCACCCGCGCCGCAAAACCACTGGCAATCAGCACCTGGCGCAGCAGCCGCAGCCGGGCTTCTGGTTCCGTGACTTCGATGGCCTCACCTGACCACCAGCCATTCGGCAACCAGACTTCCACCTGGGGATGGGCAATCAGGTTGCGGTACCAGTCGGAGGCGCCGCCGAACCCGGCAGTGCAGTAGATCTCACCATCCACCTCGGCATAGTTGACCGGTGTCTGGCGGCGCAGGCCGCTGCGGCGTCCGGTATGGGTCAGCACCATGATGCGTCCCAATGTGGCCGGCGAGATGTTCACCCAACTCCCCAAGCCCAGCCGCCACATCAGCAGCATGAATTTATTGAAATACTTGAAGCCCTGTTGGAGCTTCTTTTCGGCCTCAGGGGTAATTTGTGTCATTTTAAACTCCTTTTTTGCGGCTGATCCACGCGGTTCAGGGCTGGGTCACGGTCAGGCTTTGAATTAGGGCATCCAGCGTTGGCAGTCCCGGGACAAAACTGGCTCCATCCAGTGCATTCAATGTGGTTTCCATGCCGGCAATGTAACCGGGATAGTTTTCAGCAAAAGTGTTTTGATCCTGTCCGACCATGGCGGTGTCAAAATTTGGCGGCAGGGAGGCATGTGACACGGGCAGAATGGCTGCGATATAATAAGCGCCGTCATTGGTGAGGCCTTGGAAGGTGTAGAATAAATCGTTGTTTGTGACCGGGGCAAAGGATTGGGAAAACTGGGTCAGGAAACGCACCCCCTGTCCGTTGGCAAAATTGATGTAGGCCACATTGGACTGCATCAACTGCGCGGCCGGGAAGATGGGCAGAAAGGGCATTGATTCGGGAGCGGTGGGTCTGGTCTGCAGCACGGTTTGCAGATTGTTGACGGTTTCGCCAGCGTAGTCATTGACGGCCACATAATCTGCCACCGGATAGACCAGAATCCGTGGGGTGTGGAAGTGCCCGGCCAGCAGGTAGTTGTTAAGGGTGAATTGGGTATGGGCCGGGTAGATCTCGGCCAGCATGCCGGCCGGGCCGCCATTGCTGGCCGGCACAATCTCGACGGAAATGTTGCCCGCCAGGGACTGAGGATAGGCAAAGCTGACCCCATTGAAATTCATGGTCAGCATTGGTTCGCTTGGAGTGGTGGGCACCGGCACGGTGGGCAAGGGTGTTGGCGGATTGATGGTGGGCACGTCGGTGGCTGGTACGGCTGTGGGGGCCACCACCGTGATGACCACGTCAGGCTGGAATGGGGCACTGCAGGCCAGCATGGCAAGCAGCAAAGCACTCAGCGCCAGGGCGAGCGCGACCGGGCGTTTGGATAATTGCATCGGACTACCTCCAATAGGGAAAAGGGAAGATTACAGCGTCATCACCACGCGATCATGGGCATTCAGTTCCAAGTAGATGGCATCCAGCTGGGCGCGGCTTTGGGCAGTGAAGGTGACCGTGACCGCCAGGTAGTTGCCGGCACTGCTGGGCCGGCTGGTCAGGGCGGCGGTTGTCAGACCCGGTACATGCCGGCTGACGATTTCAAATACCAGCGCGCTAAAATCATCCCCCCCCCGGCCAATGGCCTTGAGGGGGAAGGTGCACGGAAAGTCCAGCAGGGGCTTTGGGGGCTTGGGCATGGTGACTTAACACCATTATACAACCAAAATTTTCGGCCGCGAGAGGACGGGGCCTTATTGTTCGTAGAACTCCCACTCCCATTCACCGGGATCCCAGGTGTTGTTGCCTTCCAGGGGGGCAAACCCGGACGCAGTGACATAGTAGTAGTACCCACCCGCCGGCAGGTCAATCACCAGGCTGGAGCCGGCAGCCACAGTGACCGTTGTGTGGATTGGTCCGTCCAGGGTGATCGTCACGCTGACGCTCAGGCTGTTGATAACGTGGATGTGGGCATCATAAATGAGAGCTGCTGTCGGGTTCCCGGCGGTCGGTTGGACGGGGGCCCGGGTGGGGGCGACATAGCTCGGGGTGGGTGGAATGTAGGCCGCCAGGGGCAGCGTGTCGGCTGCCACGGATAATTCTACAACCACCTCCGAGACCCAGCCTTCCATGCCGGTGTCTGCCACCCGCACATGAAACCACTCTGAACTGGCCGTCCGCTCCAGGACCACCAGCGAGGTGCCTTTCTCCAACACACCGACAATGCCGTAAATGGTGCCCGGTCCGGTGCGTAGATTGATGGTATCGCTGCTGACCACGGCCAGCGGTTCTGGTGTGGCCGTCTGGGTGGCGGTGGGACGTGGGGTTGCCGTGGGCGGTATCGGGGTATTGGTGGGCGCCAGAGTGGCAGTTGGTGGTGGGGCGGGCTGGGTGGCGGTGGCCGACAGTGTG
>DAOQTN010000224.1:0-5245 GCA_035340555.1 Anaerolineaceae bacterium
GGCCGGATGTCCCGGCGGCGCTGGACGAGCTGGTGGCCGGGATGCTCTCGGAGGAACCCCGCCGGCGCCCCTGGGACGGGGCGGCGGCTGAAAAAGCGCTTCAGGAGTTGTCGGCTGCTGAGCCGGCGGCACCTGCCGTGAGCCCAATTCGCTCCCGCACCCCCGCCACCTGGAGCCTGGAGGACGGCCTGTCTGCACTCAAGGACATGGAGGAAGCCCAGGATTGGCAATTGGCTGCGGAACAACTGGCCGAGCTTGAGGAAGCCTATCCCAATCACCCGAAACTGAAACTGCCGCATAAAAGGATCACCCAGGCCCTTGAGGATCAAGCACAGGCCCAGCGCGAAGCCGAGGAGAAGTCCAAACGGGAGGCCGAAGCGCAGGCCCGTCACGAAGCCGAGGAGAAGTCCAAACGGGAAGCAGAACTGCGTCCCGGTTATCTGCGCCGGGCTGGCGACCACATCTTCATCCGGTTGGATTCAGCGCAGGAGATGGCCTTTGTCCGCATCCCGGCCGGCGAGTTTCTGATGGGCAGCGATCCGGAGAAAGATAAGCAAGCATCTGCTAATGAGCAGCCCCAGCACCTCGTTTCCCTGCCGGAATACTGGATGGGGCAGACTCCGGTGACCAACGCGCAGTACGCTGCTTATATCATGGCTATGAAGGGAAAAGCTCTGTCGCCTTGGAAAAATAACCAACCACCGCAGGATAAATTGGACCACCCGGTTGTCCATGTCTCCTGGAAGGATGCCGTGGCTTACTGTGCGTGGTTGAGCGAGCTGACGGGCCGGCGGGTGGGACTGCCGACAGAGGCGGAGTGGGAAAAAGCGGCCCGGGGGACGGATGGCCGGATTTACCCATGGGGTGACCAGGACCCGGATGAAAAGCGTTGTAATTTTGATGGACAGGCTGGTGGCACCACACCGGTGGGGCGATACAGCCCGACCGGAGACAGCCCTTATGGCTGTGTGGACATGGCGGGTAACGTCTGGGAGTTATGTGCCGATTGGTCTGATGAGTTTGGGGCGCTCTCCCTCAGCTTTCTTCTCAGTAACGCCTCGAAGTTGGGTGCCGATAGGTGTGATAGCAACAATGACCCCAAATCCACCACGACCTGTCCGACGTGTCCGATCGGACCGCCCATTGGAGATCCCCGGTTTATGCGCGGCGGTGCCTGGTTCTATGATACTGATGATGTGCGGGCCGCTCTCCGCGACTGGTGTCCCTCTGACAGTTGTTACAGTGATGTGGGCTTCCGTTGCTGCCTTAGCGCAGCACCCTGAAGGGGCTCGCCTCTTAAATTTAATTGCCGGACATCTGGTTGCAGAATTTCTGGACGCAACTTTTGACCAGGCCTGACTCGATTCAAGAATGGCCTAAAAACTTCAACAGGAAAATCGCACAAGCGATAAAATATAATCGAAAATGGGGCCAATCCGGATGGCGGTGGGGAAACAGTTTCGCTTGGGGTGTGGCTGTTGGGTGGACCGGGTGGTGCCAGACGGGGGAATTATTTTTTGCGCAGACCGCTCAGCAGCAGGGCGATCAGGTCCAGGCCGTAGAGGTCGATCAGGGTGTATCCGATGATCTGGCGGGCACCGCCGGAGTCCGCCGGGGCAATGTTTTCCAGCAGGCTGAAAACCGTGGGTGTGGGGCTGGGGGAGGGGGTGCGGGTTGGCGTGGGCGGCCGCGGAGTGGGTGTGCGGGTGGGGGCCCGGGTGGCCGGCAGCGGGGTCTCGGTGATGGTCGGCGAAGGGCTGGGCGTGTGGGAGGGCTGAATGACCAGCCGCTGCCCCGGGTTGATGACCGCCGTGGTCGGCAGTTGATTGAGCCCCAGAATATCATTGATTTTCACCCCGTAGGCGGTGGCAATGCCCCACAGGGTCTGCCCGGATTGCACCTCGTGCACGATTGAACCATCCGGCAGCGGCGTGGTGGTGTAGATGGTGATCGGGGCATACGTGGCCGCCGGCGCACCGCTGGTGGCCGCCGGCGGGGTGTAGCCAGTGCCGGCCCCCGCCCCGGTCCGACGCACGTCCAGGGTGTAGTAGATCCAGTCGCCGTTGGTGCTGACGCCAGCCCCCACAGTACCGCTGGCGACCCCCACCATGGTATTCCAGTGCAGGGCATCCGCCCAGAACTCGTAGACGGTGGTGGAGATGGAGAGGTTGGTGCCGCCGGCAATATTTTCAATGAAGCCGTAATCATGGGGCATCGAACCGTCGGCGCGTGTGTGGGTGATGTTCCCACTGGAGGCCATGTAGTCTGAATGGCCTTGCGCATAGCCCATCAAATCTGCGGCTATTTCGTAGGCCGGCAGTCCGTTGGCCGCACGCAGTTCATTAACCGCGGCGATCAGGTCGTAGGCACTGGGGGCCTGGGCATGGGCCGGTTGTCCAGCCGGCAGCGCCAGGAGCAGCAGGGCCAAAATGAGCAGGGAGGTTAAAAGTATTCGGCGCATCGTTTTTTTATTATAACCGATGCGCCGTGGGATTCAATTGGTTAACCCGCTATCCGCCGTCCGCCGTCTGCCATCTGGCGTCTGGCGCTGTCTGCCGGCCAGCGCCGGCTGCCGGCTGCTGGTCGGAGGGCGGCGGGGTGTTGGGACTATCTCAAGGTCCGCTCGGTGAAGTTGGCCCCCATGGCCTCGGCCACAACCAGAAAATCCGTCGCCGAGATCATGCCGGTGGGGATGCCCTTGGCATCCACCACCGGAAGATGGTGAATGCGGTTGGCCATCATCTTGGCCGCACATTCCTGAATGGTGTCCGTCGGTTTTACCGTAATCAACGGGGCATTCATGATTTCGTAAACTTGGGTGGCGGCCGGGTTGGCGCCTTTGGCGACGATTTTGTCGCAGATGTCAATCGATGTGATAATCCCGTATTCTGGATGCTGGGCTGTTTTCTTGACGATCAGGCTGTTCACGTAACGGTGCCGCATCAGGGATAATGCCTCCATCACGGTTGCCTCAGGTTCAACAAAGACCACCAGGTCTTTCATCCAGCCTTTTACACTCAGTTCCATTATGGATTTTCTCTCCTTTGGAATATTTTGCGGCGCGCCAGTGCGCCCTGACACGATAAGTATATGCAAAAGGCAGTTAAAAGGCAAGCGGCGGCCGGGCCCGGGACTTGACGCACCCGGTAATCCGGATAAAATTGTCTGGGCGATGAGGCTCGCCCGGTGCACACCGAACCGCCCCTGTGGGGCTGATGGCTTCTGCCGTATCCGCTGGCAGAGGCCTTTTTATTACCATCCGGATGAAAACAAGGACAGACGGCAAACAGATCATGGAAAAAATACTGCTCATCTCCGCCGGGGCCATCCTCGGGGCCAATGCCCGCTATTGGCTCAGCCTTTGGGCCGCCCAAAAATGGGGGGCGACCTTTCCGGTGGGCACACTGCTGGTTAATCTGACCGGCAGCTTTCTGATTGGCCTGTTCCTCACTCTGGCGGCGGACCGCTTTCTGGTGGATCCGCGCTGGCGGCTGTTGATCGCGGTCGGCTTCCTGGGTGCCTACACCACATTTTCCACCTATGCCTTTGAGAGCTACAATCTGCTGGCGGCGGGGCGGCTGATCCCGGGTCTGCTGAACCTGCTGGGCAGCAGCCTGGCTGGGTTGATGGCTGTCGGGCTGGGTATCTATGTTGGAAAATTGCTATAATCATTTGGGAGGCCGATATGCCGGAACTTTCTGATGCCAGACAGGCCCAGCGGCTGCGGATTTATATCAGCGAGGGCGACCGCTGGCGCGGCACGCCGCTTTATCAGGCGCTGCTGCAGGTGCTGCGAGCCAACCGGGCGGCCGGGGCCACTGTTTTCCGCGGCCTGGCCGGCTATGGTGCGCACAGCCACATCCACGCGGCGTCGCTGGAAGTGCTTGCCATGGACCTGCCCATCATCATTGATGTGGTGGACACGCCGGAAAAAATCGCGGCCATCGTGGAGGTCGTTGCCCCAATGGTCCAGGAGGGGCTGCTGACCCTGGAGGATGTCCAGGTGATCAAGTATACCCACCGCTTTCTGAATCCACTGCCGGCCGAGAAACTGGTTGCCGAGGTGATGACCCGGGAGGTGGTGGCACTGAACCCCGACATGACGGTGGCCCAGGCCTGGCAGCAGATGCTGCAGCATGCCGTCAAAGCCCTGCCGGTGGTGGCTGCAGCCCGGCAGGTGGTGGGCATTGTGACGGATGAGGATTTGCTGGAGCGGGCCGGGGTGCCGGCCCGGCTGTCGGTTGCCCGGCGACTGGACGCGGCCGAGGTGCAGCAGGCGCTGCATGAATTGACGGTTTTACCGCTCACGGTTGCCGACGTGATGACCCACCCGGTCATTACCGTCCGGGATACGGACTCGCTGGGGGCCGCCACCACGCGCATGGTGAAGGCCGGTTTGAAGCGGCTGCCGGTGGTGGATGCCCAGGGCGGCTTGACCGGCATGCTGTCCCGGCTGGATGTGTTGCGCCAGGTGGCGCACAGCCCGCATGCCGTCCCCCCGGCGGCAGAAACCTCCGGCCCTGCAGCCGGACTGACGGTGGGGGAGATTATGTCGGCCAATGTGCCGATGGTCAATGAAAACGCCGACCTGGCCACCCTTGTGGAGGCTTTTGCTGTTGCCGGCACCAACCGGTTGGTGGTGGTGAATGCCGCCGGTGCCGCCAGCGGCGTGATCAGTGATTCGGACGTGGTGGCCCGCATCCAACCGGAAAAACGCCCCACCTTGCTGCAGGCCCTGCGCCGGCTTGGTGCCCCGCCGGCCAGCAGCCAGACAGCCCGGGAGTTTATGTCCCCCGGCCCGCTCACCTGTCCGGCTGGCTGGTCGATCCTGGCCGGTCTGCAGGCCATGCTGGCCGACAGTCGCAAGTGGTTGGTGGTTGTGGATGAGACTGGCCGTCCGGTGGGGGTGGTTGATCGCGAACGCATCCTGGCCGCCCTGGCCGGCCAGGCCAGCCAAAAATAGTCACCCGGCACCTGCCGCCGGGATGCCCGATGCCTGGTGCCAAGTGATCGATGATAGACACCCAAGGCCAGTCGCTGGGCGCTGGACGCCAAGTGCCAGGTAATAGATGATGGACGCCAGGTGCCAGGTAACTGGTGCTAGGTGCCGGCGCTGATGATCGCCAATTTATCTGGATCCAGGTAGTGCTGGGCGGCCTCCAGGACATCGGTCACACTGACCCGCTGCACCCGCTCGGGATAACGCAGGTAGTAATCCAGACCCAGCTGGAAGCGTTCCAGGTTG
>DAOQTN010000225.1:0-5240 GCA_035340555.1 Anaerolineaceae bacterium
CGGTGCGATCATGGTGCTGTTCCTGTTTGTCATCATGCTGCTGGGGGTGGAAAAACTGCCCTTCAAGGAGCGGCTGCGCGGCCAGCGCCTGATTGCGATTCTGTTGGGGGTGGTTTTTCTGGGAGAGACGGTTCTTTACCTGGTCTATCATGGTCAGGCTGGCCAGCTGCCCGCCCCCGCATCCATTCAGTTTGTTTCCCCGGCGGATTTGGGCCACGTGCTGTTCAACGAGTACATGCTCCCCTTTGAGGTCACCTCGGTCATCCTGCTGGTGGCCCTGGTTGGGGCCATTGTGCTGACGCATCGAGAAAAATCTGCAGCCGCGGCAGAACAGGTCTGAGGAGGTTGCCATGCCAGTTACTTACTATCTTGTTCTCTCAGCCATCATGTTCGTCTTGGGGGTTGTCGGGGTGGTGGTGCGCCGCAACGCCATTGTCATCTTCATGTCCCTGGAGCTGATGTTCAATGCCGCCAATCTGTTGTTTGTCGCCTTTGCGGCGTATTACCAGATTGTCACCGGGCAACTCTTCGTCTTTTTTGTCATGACCGTTGCCGCGGCAGAAGTTGCGGTGGGCCTGGCCTTGATGGTGGCCATCTTCCGGGCCAAGCACAGCATTGATGTTGATCAGATGAACAGCCTGAAGGGATAAACCATGGAAACAATCTTTGCCTGGGTCCCTTGGGTGGTGTTTGCCCCGGTGTTGGGCATTTTGATCAATCTGCTTTTTGGCCGGCGGCTGGGCGAAAAAGTCGTGGGCCTGATTGGCAGCCTGGCTTCCGGGGCGGCATTTGTCATTGCGGTCATGCTGGCCGTGGCTCTGGGGCAGCATCCCGAAGGCGCTGTCCATCCTCTGGCGGCGTGGATGCGCGTGGGCGATTTTTCTGTGGGCTGGTCCTTCCAGGTGGATACGCTTTCGACCACGATGATGTTGGTGGTCAGCGGTGTCGGCACCCTGATCCACATTTATTCCATTGGCTACATGCACGCCGATACCCATCACCACGGTGATCCGGGCCGCTTCCGCCGTTTCTTTGTCTACCTGAACTTGTTCATCGCCATGATGATGGTCCTGGTGACCGCTGACAGTTACCTGATGCTCTTCGTGGGCTGGGAGGGCGTCGGACTTTGTTCCTACCTGTTAATTGGCTTCTGGTACGAAAAAGGGGAACAGGGGCTGGGCAACGCCCGTGCCGGGCGCAAGGCCTTCATCGTTAATCGGGTGGGCGATTTCGGTTTACTGATGGCGATGTTTGTCATGTTTTGGGCGTTTGGCTCGCTTGATTTTGCCACCGTATTTGCCAAAGTGGGTACCGTCGCCTCCGGAGCCCTGCTGGCGATCACGCTGTTCATGCTGTTGGCTGTCACCGGCAAGTCAGCCCAACTGCCGCTGTATGTCTGGCTGCCGGATGCCATGGCAGGCCCGACCCCGGTCTCCGCTCTCATCCATGCCGCGACCATGGTCACGGCCGGCGTTTATCTGGTGGCGCGCTCCCAACCTCTGTTTGTCCTGGTCCCCGCGGCCCAAAGCGCAGTGACCTGGGTGGGAGCCGCAACCGCTCTGTTTGCCGCCACGATTGCCGTGGGGCAATATGACATCAAGAAAGTCCTGGCCTACTCCACCATCAGCCAGCTTGGCTTCATGGTGGCGGCCGTGGGTATGGGGGCGACGGTGGCTGGCATGTTCCACCTGATCACCCATGCCTTTTTCAAGGCCCTGCTCTTCCTGGCCGCCGGCTCGGTGATCCTGGGCATGGAACGCGGCCACGAGGTTGCCCTGCATGGTCAGCATCTGCGTAAGGATCCCTTTGATCCCCAAGACATGCGCAATATGGGCGGGCTGCGTCCCCGCATGCGCACCACCTATTGGGTTTATCTGATCGGCGCCCTGGCATTGGCGGGAATTGCCCCGCTGGCGGGCTTCTTTTCCAAGGATGAAATCCTGGCTGCCGCCAGTGAACAATCCCTGGCCGTGTTCATTGTCCTGGCCGCGGCCGCCTTCTTCACAGCATTTTACATGGGCCGTCAGTTGATCCTGGTTTTTGGCGGCAAGCCGCGCACCCGGGCTGCGGAAGGCGCTGCGGAAAATCCCCCGATCATCACCGTACCGCTGATTATTCTGGCCGTGCTGGCAGCCTTGGGCGGCCTGCTCAACCTGCCCGGGCTTCACTGGCTGGAAACCTGGCTGGAACACAGTCTGGAGGGTCTGGCTGCTGGTCATTTCATCCTCTGGGTGGCGTTGCTTTCACTGGGGGTGGCGCTTTTGGGATTCTGGTTTGCCTGGCTGATTTATGGCCGCAAGCCGCGGCAGAAACCGGCCGAGGCCGACCCACTGGCGGCCCCATTGGGGGATGTCTACCGGGGTATGGAGCGGAAGTGGTGGGTGGATGAGTTTTACCGGGCGATCCTGCTCCGCCCGGCTGCCTGGCTGGCTAATTTGCTGGCCGGTGTGGTGGATCAGGGCGGCATCGATGGTGCTGTCATGGGGACGGGCCGGCTGGCCCGCTTGGCGGCGCGCGGGCTCAGCCTGCTGGAAAATGGTTTTGTGCGCGGTTATGCCCTGGTCATGCTGCTGGGCGTTGTTGCCATTCTGACTTATCTGGTGTTGCGGTAATGCATACCTCATCCCTGACCGATACGGCCCAATTCGAAAGGAGGGCGGCTCTGCCCGCAAGGGCGTCCACCCGCTAACGCGGGCTGGTCTCCGTCGCAAAGAATTATGAACTGGTGGACTAACCCCCTCGTCATTCTCATTGTCTTTCCCCTGGCTGGTGCGGCGCTGATTGCCCTGGTCGGCAGTCGGCAAACCCGTCTGATCCGTACTCTGGCACTGGCTGTGACGGTGATTGAATTCGGCCTGGCCATCTGGCTGCTGACACAATTCGATCCAGCGCTGGGTACACTGCAGCTTCTGGTGGACCAACCCTGGGTGAACCTGTTCGGCCTGCGGGTGCGGCTGCTGCTGGGAGTCGATGGGCTCAGCCTGTTGATGTTGCTGCTGACCACTCTGCTGACACCGATTGCGATCCTCTCCACCTGGAATGCCGTTGTAGACCGGGTCAAACCTTTTATGCTCTTTTTCCTGTTGCTGGAAGCCGCCATGCTGGGCGTTTTCCTGGCATTGGACCTGGTGCTCTTTTTCCTTTTCTGGGAACTGACCCTGATACCGATGTATTTTCTCATCGGCATCTGGGGCGGTGAGCGCCGGATCATGGCCGCGGTCAAATTCTTCCTGTTCACCATGGCCGGATCCATTTTGATGCTGGTGGCCATTCTCTACATCACCAATCTTTCCGGCACAGCCGCCCTGCCCGAACTGATGCAGCAGCGGGCCCTTTTCTCTGATGCGGCCTTATGGCTCTTCCTGGCCTTTGGCATCGCCTTTGCCATCAAGGTACCGATGTGGCCCTTGCACACCTGGCTGCCGGACGCCCATGTCGAAGCCCCCACGGCCGGTTCAGTCATACTAGCTGCCGTACTGCTGAAGATGGGCGCTTATGGCTTTCTGCGCTTCAACCTGGCGCTGTTCCCACAGACTTTTGTCCAACTGGCTCCCTGGATTGGAGGGCTCGCGGTGGTGGGCATCCTGTATGGGGCGGCGGTGGCCTACGCCCAGAAAGACTTGAAAAAATTGGTGGCCTATTCCTCGGTCAGCCATCTGGGTTTTGTGATGCTGGGCATCGCGGCACTTAATCCTCAAGGGGTGGCGGGGGCGGTCCTGCAGATGGTCAACCACGGCATCAGCACCGGGGCCCTGTTCCTGTTTGTGGGCCTGCTCTATGAACGCCGCCATACCCGCCAGCTGGCTGATTTTGGCGGTCTCTGGAAGGTCATGCCGGTGCTGGGTACATTGACCCTGGTGATCATGCTCTCCTCTGTGGGGCTGCCGGGACTGAACGGGTTTGTGGGTGAGTTTAATATTCTGCTGGGGGCCTTCGGTTCCAGCGCCCTGGGTAGTTTCTGGTTTGCCGCGTTGGCCGGTCTGGGTGTGGTTCTGGCGGCGGCCTATCTCCTCAAGATGTTTGAACAGGTCTTTCTCGGTCCGGTGAACCACGAGGAAAATCGGACCCTGCTGGATCTCAATGCCCGCGAAATCATCACCCTGGTGCCCCTGTTGGTGTTGATGTTCTGGATTGGCCTTTATCCCAATTCCTTCCTCAACCTGCTGAACCCCACGGTGATGCAGATTCTCAGCCAGTTGACGGTTCCCTAGCGGAGGTAGTGCATGATCCAAACTGACCTTTACGTTCTCCTCCCCATCATTGTGGTCATTGCCTGGGCCCTGGCGCTGCTGCTGGTGGACCTCTGGATTCCAACCCAGCGCAAGGGGATCACGGCCATGCTGGCGGCATTTGGGCTGGCGGTTGCCTTGGGCTTGTCACTGGCGCAATCCGGCGATCCGCTGGCGGGTTTCGGGGGCATGGTGATCCTGGATCCCTTCGCCCGTTTTCTCAACGTCATCATCCTCGGCAGCGGCCTGGCAGCCATTGCCTTGGCCTATGATTACCTGAAACGCCTGGGGTTGGAACGCGGCGAGTATTACGTCCTGCTGCTGCTGTCTGTCAGCGGCATGATGTTGATGGCCCAGGCGCACGATTTGATCATCGTCTTCCTGGCCCTGGAACTGCTGTCGATCCCACTTTATGTCCTGGCCGGTTTTGCCCGCCCGCGCCTGGAGTCGGAGGAGGCAGCCCTGAAGTACTTCCTGCTGGGGGCCTTTGCCTCGGGCTTCGTGTTATACGGCGTGGCGCTGATCTTCGGCGCCACCGGTTCGACCAATTTCGAAACCATCTTCAATTCAATGGGCACGGCCAATCCGGCCATGCTGCTGATTGGTGCTGGATTGCTCCTGGTTGGGTTCGGTTTCAAGGTGGCTGCCGTGCCGTTTCATATGTGGGCGCCGGATGTTTACCAAGGTGCCCCCAGCCCGGTCAGTGGATTCATGTCGGTGGGTGTCAAAGCGGCCGGTCTGGCGGCCCTGCTGCGGGTCTTTATTGTGGCCCTGCCCGGAGTCGCTGCTGATCTGACCCCGCTGCTTTATGGTCTCGCCATCCTGACCATGGTGGTGGGAAATCTGCTGGCGGTGGCCCAAAGCAACATCAAGCGTTTGCTGGCCTATTCCAGCATTGCCAATGCCGGCTACCTGTTGATGGCTTTTGTCCCGTACGGCAACCAGGCCATGATTGCCGAATCGAATGCGGCCATGCTCTTTTTCCTGGTGGCTTATGCCTTGGGCAGCCTT
>DAOQTN010000226.1:0-3674 GCA_035340555.1 Anaerolineaceae bacterium
AGGAACCGAACGTCAATCTGTCATGGATGGATTTGAGTAGGTTTCGGAGAACGGTTGCTCAGACAAAGAATATGCGCCAGCCAGATGGTTGCGATCCAACCCCAACTCAGGCCTTGGTGCAATCCGTGGTGGCGCAGCTGATTGTCAATGATGCCAGGCAGGCCCAGCCGTTGCATCACTTCCAGCAACAGCGGAAAGTCGTCAATTCTTTCTGTGGTAATGTTCATCTCAGGGTTCATTCCCTGAGCTTATCAGGTAATTCTTGATTTTAGCTACATTTTTCAGCGAATGGACAGTATGCAATAATGAATAAAGAAATTGTGATTATCATAATCTGGATTTCTTTGTAATCGCAGTGCTTGCGAAATTGGAGGACTTCATGTTCGTCAATCGTGTTTCTGAACTTGAACTGCTGGAAAAACGCTATGCTTCGGGTAAAGCAGAGTTTTTTGTTCTTCACGGCCGCCGGCGGGTTGGCAAGACCGAACTCCTTGCTCGGTTTTGCGAAGGTAAGCGCTCGGTTTTCTTCGTCTCGGACCTGGGTTCGGAAATATCGCTCAGAACGGCTCTATCTGCTGCAGTCAATACGACATTATTTGGTCCCCACCGGATGAACGCCGTTTACCCCATCTGGGAAGACCTGCTTCATGCACTTGCCCAGGCTGCACAAAGCGAACGGTTGGTGGTGGTTTTGGATGAGTTCCCCTACCTGGTCACGGCACATCCGCCCCTGGCGACCATCCTGCAGCGCATATGAGACCAGACAATGAAGAACAGCCAGATCATGTTGATCCTCTGCGGATCCAATATCGGCATGATGGAAGAAACCGTTTTAGGTTATCAGGCACCGCTGTACGGCAGGAGGACGGCACAGTATCTGCTTGAACCGTTGCAGTTTAAAGATGCCCGGCTGTTTTATCCGTCGTTTCCGTTAGAAGATCAGGTCCGCGCTTATGCAGTTTATGGCGGCACACCTGCTTATTGACACACACTTCAATCCCAACAATCTCTAAACGAAAATATTCTGGATGGTATTCTCACTCGCGGTTCGTTTCTGTATGACGAAGTGCGTTTTGTGCTCCAACAGGAGCTGCGCGAGCCGCGCAATTACTTCGCGATTTTGCAGGCCATCGCGGCTGGCAAAACTCGCTTGAATGAAATAAAACAGGCAACCGGGATTGAGGGCGCAACCGCTTATCTGGATACCTTGCAACAGCTTCGCCTGGTGGAACGCATCGTTCCTGCGACCGAAACACAGCCGCAAAAGAGCCGCCGGGGAGTTTATCGACTTAAAGATCATTACTTACGTTTTTGGTTTCGTTATGTTCACCCGAACCGCTCGCAGCTTGAACGCGGTGGGGCGCAAATCATCCTGGAGAACAAGGTACTGCCTGAAATTGACCACTTTTCCAGCCTGACCTTTGAGGAAGTTTGTCAGCAATTTTTCTGGCAATCAGGACTATCCGGTAAATTACCTTTTGTTCCCACGAATATTGGCAACTGGTGGAATGCCAACAAAGAGGTCGATCTTGTTGTTTTAGGGGAGAACGATGCCATCCTGGTGGAATGCAAATGGACCAGCAAACCGGTAGGAATTGATATTCTGGTGGACCTGGAGAGAAAGGCACAGCTGGTCAAGCCTGAGTTGGGAGACCGTCAAATTCGTTTTGCTTTATGTTCTCGATCAGGTTTTACATCTCAACTCATTGAGGATGCAAAGCGGCTACAGGATGTGATTTTAATCGATTTGCCAGCGATTTTTGGGTAGATAATTATTTTGTTACTTCTCAGCCGGCTGGCTCTCTGTTTGATTATGTGCCGGATGATGAAGGCAAGATCGTTCCTGAGCGACGCAGCGCATACACCCAGGAGGTCGGGATTGTATCCATAGCGAGTGGATATTGGACGGTAACGGAAGAAGGGCTGTTTCAATTTGGGCACAGCAAGGATCATCGGCCTGACTTGTTGCAGGTCAAGGTGATGTTGTCAGCACTGGATCCCGTGGGATGCCGGTGGCGACCCAAGTTGTACCGGTAATTGAGAAATGTCAAAATAATTTCAGCGAATGGACAGGTATTTCGCCTCTTGAAGCAGTACCTTGCCTCTTGAAGCAGTATCTTGCTTCTTGAAGCAGTATTTCGCCGCTTGAAAATGACGCCGCCATCGGATCCATACCGGCCGGGTTGGCGAAATTGGAAGACCTCACAGGCAAAAAGCCAATCGGCAAACCGGAATCACTTTTTCAAAATATGCCGAATTTGTATTATGATTACATCCCACCCCGAACCCATCCTGTCCCAGGCAAACCCTTGAAATGACTCCTGAAACCCTGCAAAAAACCAAACTATTGACTCCACTGCTGCTGATGTTCATGGTGGCCATGATTCTGGCCAACCTGGGCGGCAGCATGTATGGCCCGTTGGAAGCCCTTTACCTCAAAGACTTGGGCGCTGAAATCGGTCAAATTGGCTTGTTCTACACCCTGTCACAGATCATCCCGCTGGCCCTCCAAATCCTGGGCGGTTGGATTTCCGATTCCATGGGCCGGCTGCGGGCCATTGCCATTGGCAGTGTGGTGGGGGTTCTGGTCTACATTCCGCTGCTCCTGGCCACCCGCTGGGAGTGGGTGCTGCTGGCTTCCGCCTTCAGTGCGGTGACCCGTTCGTTGATCGGTCCCAGCTTCGATGCCTTCATTGCAGACCACTCCGCCCCTGAAAATCGCGCCCGTCTGTTCGGCATCACCCAGACCCTCTTCGGCGTTGTCTCTGTGATTGGTCCCATTGCCGGCGGCTACCTGGTGGAATGGATCAATTTCAAAGGGATGCTGGCGGTTGCTGCCGTGCTTTACCTGATCGCCACCTTCATGCGCATTGGCATGGCCCGGGAAGCCGCCCGCGGCCACGAGGCCAATCCCGCTCCGCTGACGTTCAGCAGCCTGAAAACCAACCTGGGTGCCATGATCGTTTTGATTCTGGCCGGAGGGCTGTTCACCTGGATCCTGATCACCGATGGCGTGCGGGACATCTTTTTTGGCATGTCGATGAGCTTTCTGTCCGTTTATATGCAGGATATTGCCAGCTTGACCATTGGCCAGATCGGCATCATGAACAGCATCTTTGGCGTCGCCATGATGGCCGTGATGATCCCGGCTGGCTGGCTGGCGGATAAGGTTGGCGAGCGCGTCAACATAGCCATTTCATTTTTGTTGATGGCTTTTTCCATCGGCATGATCGCCATCATCCCACCCCAAAGCCCGGCCTGGGTCTATGCCCTGGGCTGGACCATCGCCGGCATCGGCAGCGGCCTGGGCACCCCGGCGTACCAATCCCTGATCAGTAAATCGGTGCCACAGCGGCTGCGCGGCGTGGCCTTCGGCCTGTTCAGCACCAGCCTGGGCCTCGTCTCCCTGCCGGCTCCCATGATTGGCGGCTACCTCTGGGAGCATGTCAGTCCGCAGTTCCCCTTCCTGCTGACCGCAGGCATTTCGCTGCTCTCCATCATTCCGGTCTGGTTCAAGTTCAAAACCAGTGGTGATATGAAGTCAGACCCGCCGGAGTCCGCCGCCGCCTGACCCAATCCGCCTGACACACTTGTCTGACCCGATCCGTCTGACACACTCGTCTGACCCGATCCGTCTGACACACTCGTCTGACCCGATCCGTCTGACACACTCG
>DAOQTN010000226.1:3774-5230 GCA_035340555.1 Anaerolineaceae bacterium
TCTGACCCGATCCGCCTACCACATTCCACCTACCACAACCCACCTGATGCAGTCTGCCTGACCCCATTCCCATGCCCCCGGTTTTTGTATCCCAAGTGCAGCACCCGCAAGAAATGGCCGCCCTGGATCTGCTGATCCAAAGCCTGCGGTCCTTCGGCGGTGATTTGGCCAACTGCCCGGTCTGGGTGTTTTGTCCGACCGCACCGCGGCCAAACTGCCGCGACTTTGCTGCTGCCCGGGTGGAGGTCTGCCCCCTGGATCCGCCCGCTGCGGTTTTGGCCTACCCTTTTGGCGGCAAGGTTGCCGCCTGTGCTGCGGCTGAAGCGCGGGCCGGTCGGGAGGTGAATGCCCTGATCTGGATGGACCCGGAGTGCCTGGTGATCCAGCCGCCGCGGTTGTTTGATCTGGAACCCGGTGTGGAGGCCGCCTTGCGGCCCGTCCACCGCCGCAATGTCGGACTGGCAGCCGGGGAGCCGCTGGACCCCTTCTGGCAGGGGATCTGTGCCGCTGTTAGCGTTGCGGACTTCCCCACCACGGTGACGTCATTTATTGACGGCCAGGTCCTGCGGACTTACTTTAATTCCCACGCCTTTTCAATCAACCCGGCCCGGGGATTGCTGAGCCGGTGGTACGAGCTTTTTCAACACCTGATCACCGATCCCCGCTTTCAAGCCGCGGCCTGTGCAGATGCCCCCCACCGAATTTTCCTGTTCCAGGCACTTTTGAGCGCCCTGACCGTCACCACCCTGCCGCCGGACCGGATCCGCATCCTGCCGCCGGCATATAACTACCCCTATAATCTGCATGGGCAGGTCCCGGTGGCGCGGCGTCCTGCCGCGCTCAACGACCTGGTCTGCCTGACCTATGAGGGCCGGCCCATTGCTCCCGACCGGGTGACGGATGTTCAGATCAACCCGCCGCTTGACATCTGGTTGCAAGAACGCCTTTCCCACTCGACGGGTTGAGCCGGCTGCTGTGTGTTTTTCTGTTATCAATTACCCCCATCCAATCCGCTTTCTGATTGGATGAGGCTAATTTGCATTAACAGGCAGGAGATAGAACAAGCCAGGGACAGCTTTGTAAACTTTTCCCTTGGCGGCATCATTTCTTTTACGTGGAGGCATTCTTGCACCTCCCTCTTGATGATTATTCATCTGATCTCCCGCCAACAACTGGAATAGGGTGAAAAACCTCATGCACGAACAAATGAGTCCCACCAAGCGTCGACAGAATCGAATTCTCCAACACCGATAATCAGGTCGTCCCGGATGTATGCTTAAATGCGCCAAGTTTTTGGGGGTGACAGCTTCAAACACTTATCCAACCCGATAAAATCCCAATCCACCAAATTTGATCACCTTTGGATATGAACCAGAAACTTCTTGGCTCGGTTCAGTTCCCTACACCTCATACACCTTCAGCACCTCATCCCCATAGTGGTTGATCACTTTGACGG
>DAOQTN010000227.1:0-5227 GCA_035340555.1 Anaerolineaceae bacterium
TGGCACGCCGGTGGATATCATTCTCAATCCTTTGGGTGTGCCGGGTCGTATGAATATCGGTCAGGTGCTCGAAACCCACCTGGGTTGGGCCGCCAATCGGATGGGTTTCCGGGCGATCACCCCGGTCTTTGACGGGGCCAATGAGCTTGAAATTGAGGCTGAACTGTCCCGCTCCTGGCTGATGGATTACGCCTGGCGGTTGATTGGCAACCAGGCTTGGGAATGGTTACAGAACGAAACTTATTCCCCCGAAACCATTCGGGATGACGAGGAAGTCCGTCTGCTCTTCCTGGAGCAGTGGCTGGGTGAGAAGGGCTACGATGTTGCCCAACTGGTCAGCGATCCAAACTATGCCCGCCGCAGCACCCTGACCGAGTGGCTCCGTGACCAGGGCTACGAACCGGATAATTACCTCAACTTTGAAACCTCCTACATCGGCATGCCGCAATATCTGGAAGTTGATCAGCGCGTGGTCATCCTCTGCCTGCGGCTCTGGCTTGCTGATCAGGGTCTGGACGTCGCCGGGGTTGCCGATGCCGATTTGCGCGAGCGCGCGGAGGCCCACACCCGTGATACGGGCATTCCCATGCCCATCATTGGCAAACAGGCTCTGCGGGATGGCAAGACTGGCTTGCTCTTTGATCAACCGGTCACCGTCGGCGTGATGACCATGCTGAAACTCCACCATCTGGTGGAGGACAAGGTCCACGCCCGCTCCACCGGTCCGTACAGCCTGGTTACCCAGCAGCCGCTCGGTGGCAAGGCCCAGTTTGGTGGCCAGCGCTTTGGCGAAATGGAAGTCTGGGCGCTTGAAGCCTATGGGGCCTCCTACACCTTGCAGGAAATGCTGACGGTCAAGTCGGATGATGTTCAGGGCCGGGTTGCCGCCTATGAAGCAATTGTCAAGGGTGATCCCCTGGAAGAACCCAGTCTGCCGGCCTCCTTCCGGGTCCTGGTGAAGGAACTGCAGAGCTTGGGATTGGCTGTTGAAGCTGTGATGGACTCCGGCGAGGTCATCCGCTTTGGCAAGGATGAAGAGCGGGCCCGGCCGCCCAAGATGGAAACCGGGCTGCTCGGTTTGGGCGAAGATCTGGAGGAGATGCTATAAGCTTGACGCTGATTTTTGCCCGTGATATAATCGCCTTTCGTTGCCCTTGTGATTAGGGTTGCAAGCATGCCGCCCTACACCGTTGTTCAAACGGAGGCCATCATTGCAAGCGATGGCCTTCCTTGTTGGATGCAAAACAGAACCATTTAGATCATCTTTTTCGGAGGCTAGAAGGTGCCCACAATCAATCAATTGATTCGCAAAGGTCGTCAGACACGCCGGGCCAAGAGCAAGTCGCCAGCACTGCAATACACGTTTAATTCGTCGAAGCAGCGCCGCACCCGCCAGGCCGCAGGCGCGCCGATGAAGCGTGGTGTTTGCACGGTTGTCCGTACCACCACCCCCAAGAAACCAAACTCCGCTCTGCGCAAGATTGCTCGTGTTCGTCTGAGCAACGGCATCGAAGTGACCGCGTACATCCCCGGCGAAGGCCATTCGCTGCAGGAGCACTCGGTTGTGATGGTCCGCGGCGGCCGTGTTAAGGACCTGCCCGGTGTGCGCTATCACATTGTGCGCGGTACGCTGGATACCACCGGCGTTGCTAAGCGCATGCAAGGCCGCTCGAAGTATGGCGCCAAGCGCCCCAAGAAATAACTCGAATTCATTCAGTACGGAGAAATTTTAATGCGTCGTACGAAACCAGAACCACGGGAAATTCAACCCGACATTCGCTATCAGAACCGCTATGTGTCGCAGATGATTCATCACATGCTGCAAAGCGGTAAGAAATCCACCGCTGTTGGCATCATGTATGATGCCCTTGACATTGTCCAGGAAAAGACCGGCAAGCACCCCATCGAAGTGCTTGAAGCTGCCCTGAAGAATGTCGGCCCCATCATGGAAGTGCGCCCCCGGCGTGTGGGTGGTGCCACCTATCAGGTCCCCATGGAAGTTCCCTTGGAACGCCGCATGGCGCTGGCAATGCGCTGGGTCCTGGATGCCGCCCGCTCCCGCGGTGGCAAATCATTCGCCGAAAAATTGTCGGGTGAGTTGATGGATGCAGCCTCCAATCAGGGTTCTGCCGTCCGCAAACGCGAAGAAACCCACAAGATGGCGGAAGCCAACCGCGCCTTTTCGCATTACCGCATGTAGGGTACTGACGAGGAACTTATACTGGGTGCCTTATGACAGATTTTCCACTGGAGCGATACCGCAATATTGGCATCATAGCCCATATTGACGCTGGTAAGACGACCACTACCGAGCGGATCTTGTTCTATACCGGCAAGACGTATCGCATTGGGTCGGTCGATGATGGCACCACCGTAACCGACTGGATGCCCCAGGAACGTGAACGCGGTATCACCATTGTGTCTGCCGCGGTCACAGCGGAATGGAAAAATCACCTCATTAACGTCATTGACACACCCGGACACATTGACTTCACGGCTGAAGTGCAGCGTTGTTTGCGGGTGCTGGATGGCGGCGTGGTGGTTTTTGATGCCGTGCAGGGGGTGGAGCCCCAAAGTGAAACCGTCTGGCGACAGGCGGATCGCTACCAGGTGCCGCGCATCTGCTTTGTCAACAAGATGGATCGCGTGGGGGCATCCTTTGAAATGACCGTTGACAGCATCCGCACCCGTTTGGGGGCTCAGGCCATTCCCATGCAGCTGCCCATTGGCAGTGAGGCCAATTTCAGCGGTGTGGTGGATCTTTTGACCATGCAGGCCATCTACTGGAAGGGTGATATGGGTCTGGAAATGATCTATGAACCCATTCCGGCTGAAATGCTCGCAGATGCCGAACTGCACCGCTCTGAACTGGTGGAACGGGCCGCTGAGCTGGACGACCATCTGATGGTTAAGTTCCTGGATGGACACGAAATTTCCCTGGATGAATTGAAGGCCGGACTGCGCCGGATCGTCATTGAAAACCGCGCCACTCTGGTCTACTGTGGTTCATCCTTGCGCAACAAGGGGGTTCAACCGGTGCTGGATGCCGTGGTGGATTTCCTGCCCTCCCCGTTGGATGTCCCGCCGGTTTTTGGAAAAGATCCCAACAAGGATGTTGAGGTCGAGCGCCATGCCGATTCCTCCGAGCCGCTTTCGGCGCTGGTCTTCAAGATTGTTACCGATGCCTACATGGGCCGCTTGGCCTATTTCCGGGTGTATTCAGGCAAAATTGTCCAGGGTACAATGGTCTATAACAGCCGGACCGGCAAACGTGAGCGGATTGGTCGCCTCATCCGGATGTATGCCGATCGCCGGGAGGACATCTCCGAAGTCTATGCCGGCGACATTGCCGCCGTCTTGGGTCTCAAAGACAGCTTTACCGGGGACACCCTGTGCGATCAACACAACCCCGTTGTGTTGGAAACCATCCAGTTTCCCGAACCGGTCATATCGATTGCCGTGGAACCGAAAACCACCGCCGATCAGGATAAAATGGCCGAGGCCCTGCGCCGCCTCGCGGATGAGGACCCCACCTTCCGGGTGAATACGGATGAAAATACGGGGCAGACGATCATCCGCGGCATGGGCGAACTGCACCTGGATGTGCTGGTCGATCGCATGATGCGAGAATTCCGCGTTCAGGCTAATGTGGGCCGCCCGCGCGTCTCCTATCGTGAAACGATCTCCCAAGCGGTGCCCAAGGTGGATTACCGTTATGTCCGTCAGACCGGTGGACGCGGCCAGTATGGTCACGTGGTTGTCACCATGGAACCGACTGAACGCGGTGCCGGGATCGTTTTTGAGAACAAAATTGTGGGCGGCGCCATTCCGCAGGAATACATTCCCGCGGTTGAAAAAGGTGTACGTGAAGCTGCCGACAGCGGTGTCCTGGCCGGCAATCCGGTGACCGACATCAAAGTGACCTTGATCGATGGCTCTTTCCACGAAGTGGATTCCAGCGAAATGGCTTTTAAAATGGCCGCCATTTTTGCTTTCCGCGAAGGCATTGAGCGGGGCAAACCCGTTCTGCTTGAGCCAATCATGCATGTGGAATTGGTCATGCCGGAGGAATTTTTGGGCGATGTGCTGGGGCAGGTGAGTGCCCGGCGCGCTCTGATCCAAGGTGTTGAAATGCGTCCGGGCAATGCCCAGGCCATTCGAGCCCTGGCCCCTCTGGCGGAATTGTTTGGCTACGCCACTGAGCTTCGTTCAGCCACCCAGGGGCGCGGCGTTTTCTCGATGGAATTTGATCATTATGCACCTGTGCCAGTACAGGTTGCTGAAAAAATATTAAATCAGTAATTCAATCATCGGGCAACCGGTGAAACCTCGAACTGCAATTTTTGTAAGGAGAGTGAGAGCATGGCGAAGCAGAAGTTTGATCGATCGAAGCCGCACCTGAACGTGGGAACGATGGGTCACATTGACCACGGGAAGACGACCTTGACGGCAGCGATCACGAAATATTGTGCGTTCACCGGATCGGCGGAATTTCGGGCGTATGATCAAATTGACAATGCGCCGGAAGAGAAAGCCCGCGGGATCACGATCAACATTGCGCACGTGGAATACCAGACGGCGAACCGGCACTATGCGCACGTGGACATGCCGGGACACCGCGACTACATCAAGAACATGATCACCGGAGCGGCGCAGGTGGATGGTGCCATTCTGGTGGTGGCTGCCCCCGATGGTCCGATGCCGCAGACGCGCGAGCACGTGCTGCTGGCCCGCCAGGTGGAAGTGCCCTCGATCGTGGTCTTCCTGAACAAGGTCGACATGATGGACGATCCGGAACTGCTGGAGCTGGTGGAGATGGAACTGCGGGAAATGCTGAGCGGCTATGGCTTCCCGGGCGACGAGACCCCGATCGTGCGTGGCAGCGCCCTGAAGGCGTTGGAGAGCACCTCGACGGATCCGAATGCGCCGGAATATGCCTGCATCAAGGAGCTGTTGGAAGTGGTGGACAGCTACATTCCGGAGCCCCCGCGGGCGACCGAGAAGCCGTTCATGATGCCGGTCGAGGATGTGTTCTCGATCAAGGGTCGTGGCACGGTGGTGACGGGTCGGGTGGATCGTGGCAAGATCAAGGTTGGCGAAGCGGTTGAGATCGTTGGCCTGCGCGAGAAGAGCATGAACTCGGTGTGCACGGGTGTGGAAATGTTCCACAAGCTGCTGGATGAAGGCATGGCGGGCGACAATCTGGGCCTGCTGCTGCGCGGCATTG
>DAOQTN010000228.1:0-5189 GCA_035340555.1 Anaerolineaceae bacterium
TCCCACCCCAGGTGGTGAATACCGGTGATCTGGATGTGCCGGCCTTCCTGCGCAAGCGCAGCGATTCGCAGCCCCGCTAGGATTACACCTTTTGCCCGGCCCTGCCCCCGCGTTGGTGGAGGCAGGGCTGGGCCTGCACGGTTGCAGCCGGATCATGAGCCGAATCCGCACCCTGTTGTGGTGGATTCTGTGTGCAGCTGTCAGCACCATGCTGCTGATGGCTTTTGCGCGCTTCTCGGGGGTCAATCACAACGAGAAAGCTCCGCTGGCCGCCATGCTGGATGGACAGGCCCACCGCCCCTATGTCACCCGGGCGCTGGTGCCCGGTCTGGTCAACGTCCTGGCGGCACTGCTGTCTCCCGCCGCAAAACAGGCTGTAAATGCACAATTGAACGGCACCTACGCCACCGCCCGGCTACTGGCGTTGTTCGCTGCGCCGTCGGAACTGGCGCTGCAGGGAATGCTCACGCTGGGAGTGATGTGGCTGTCCCTGCTGGGTTTTGGCGCAGCCCTGCGGTCATTAATGACCGCGGTATATGACGGCCCGCCGCTGACGATTGACGCGGTCAGTCTGCTGGTGCTGTGTGGGCTGCTGCCGTTCTTTGGGTTTGGCTATATCTACGATTTCACCGTCCTGTGGCTGTTCACGCTGGCACTGGCCTTGATGGTCCGCCGCAACTGGACAGCTTATTTGATTTGCTTTGGGCTGGCCGCGCTGAATAAAGAAACCACCATTCTGCTGCTGATTCCCTTTACACTGTACCACCTCTGGCCCGGGCGGCGGTTGGCGCGGCAAAGCGCCCTCAAGCTGCTGCTGGGGCAACTACTCATTTTTGGACTCATCTGGCTGACCCTGCGTCTAATCTATGCGGGAAACCCGGGCGAAGCCAGTGAATTTCACCTTGGGGATCATGCCTTCATGCTGCAAACCTTCCCAGTACTGGGGGGAATATCCACCCTCAGCGGGATTGGCTTGCTGGTGCTCATGGGGTTGCGCCCCCGCCAAAAACCCCCCTTCCTGATTGCCACAGCGCTGATTTTTCTGCCGCTGTTGGCCTTGTTTATTCCATTCGGCTTCCCCTATGAAATCCGGGTGTTCTATGAAGGTTATGCTGCTGGTGCTCTGCTGGTGATGCAGACCCTGTTGGGGCGCCGGGCCTGGGGATTGACACCGAAGCCCGATCCCGGGCTTGTCCGCGACCCAGGTCTTAATTCCAAGCCGAACTCTGATTCCAGCAACATTCTTTAAGTATAGACAACTGGAGCACGCCGATACCCCCAGCAGTGGGGGAAAATCGGGAAATCAGCTTCAGGATGCCAGCAGTTTGCCTGTGCTGGGAGCGGTTACAACAGCAGATTTAGCGCAGAAATTTTAAGATTAGAACAGGCTAAATCCCCTTGCCAGAGTTGGCCATCTGTGCTAGAATGACTGTACCACCTGTACGGCTATAACACATCGATACCCCCATATATGGGGGTGTTTCTCTCGAATCAAAAAGAATTCCGCAAACGCCAGGAAAGACATCCATGGTGATTGTATATTTTTCAATATTCCCAAAATGCCAGGGAGGATCAAATAACTCAAAATGCGCTGTCCTTACTGCCAGAATGAAGAATCACGGGTATTGGATACCACCCACGATACCCGCGGCGGCGTCCGCCGCCGGCGGGAGTGCGACCAATGTCATCAACGCTTCTCCACTTACGAGCGTCCGATTCTGGCCACGCCCCTGCTGGTGAAGCGGGACGGCACACGCGAAGAATTTGACCGTGAAAAGCTGATGCGCGGCATCCGTATTTCATGTGCCAAACGGCCCGTGTCGGCGGCCGAGATTGACCGCCTGGTGGGTGAGATTGAGTCGGCCCTGCAGCAGATGGGCCGGGCTGAAGTTTCCGCCCGGGTGGTGGGGGATATGGTGATTGCCGGGCTCAAGAAGCTGGATCAGATTGCCTACATCCGGTATGCCATTGTCTACCTGCACCTGGACGACCTGCAAGCCATTCGCACAGAAATCGACCGACTGCTGGAAGGAGATCACTCATGACCGACACTGCCCCCACCCGCGCTGCTGATTGGACCACCACCCCGACCATGCCGGAAGATCTGCCGCCCGTTAACCTGACCGAGAATGCCCGCCAGGTACTTGTCCGCCGCTATGTGCGGCGCGGCCCCGATGGCAATCCAGCCGAAACCGTGGAAGAGATGTTCTGGCGGGTGGCCTACAACATCGCCAGTGCGGAAGCCGCTTACGGCGGTGACATAATGGCCCGGGCACGTGATTTTTACTGCTTATTGAGCAGCAAGAAGTTTTTCCCTAATTCCCCGACATTTACCGGCGCAGGGACACCACTGGGCCAACTGGCGGCTTGTTTTGTGCTGCCCATTGATGACGATATGGGGAAGGTTTCCACAGGGATCTTCCAGACGCTGCGCAACGCGGCGCTCATCCAGCAAACTGGTGGCGGCAATGGATTCTCCTTCTCCCGGTTGCGCCCCAAGGGCAGCCTGGTCAACTCTTCAGCCGGTCAGGCTACCGGACCGGTGGGATTTTTGCGCGTTTATGATCACGCCTTTGGTGAGGTTGCCCAGGGTGGGTCACGCCGCGGGGCCAACATGGCCGTACTGCGCGTGGACCACCCGGATATTGAAGAATTTGTGACCTGTAAAACAGACGAAAACCAGATCACAAATTTCAACATTTCGGTTGGCATCACCGATGCCTTCATGCACGCTGTGGCTGAGGACGCGGACTGGGTACTGCGTTTCCCGGACGTCAACCATCCTGCCTACCACGGTTTTCATGGCACATTTGAAGACGCAGAGCAGCAGGGTATTCCGTTTAGAACCTATAAAACGATGCGCGCCCGTGACCTTTTTGAGAAGATCGTGCAGCAGGCTCACCATAACGGTGAACCCGGTGTCCTCTTTCTGGACGCCGCCAACCAGTTCAACCCGGTGCCCCACCTGTATCCATTGGAAGCCACAAACCCCTGTTTCATCGGATCAACACGCATCGCCAGCGATCTGGGATTGCTGACCATTGCAGAAATGGCGGATAGCGAAGCTGAATATTTGGCAGCGGTGGATGGGCGGGTGAAGGGCTCGGCTGGCGTCAGTTTTTACCCGGCCAGTCCGGCCTGGAAAAGCCGCGAGAATACCCGGGTACTGCGGCTGGTTACAAAAGAAGGCTATACCATTACCGCCACGCCGGATCATCGTTTCTTTACGCCCCAGGGATACGTTCCCCTGGAGGATTTACAACCGGGCGGCCAACTGCTGATTCAGTGCGCTGAAGGGGCCTGGAGCCGCAACTATCAATTACCCAACCAGGCGGAAATGGCCGAAGCCATCGCCACAATGGCACAAGCCGGCGACCGCGCCAGCCGCCATACGGTGACCCGGGTCGATTTTGTAAAACAATACGAGCACATCCCCACCCACTGGTCGCATGACCTGGGATTCGTGATTGGCACGCTGATCGGCGATGGATGGCTCAGCCCAACCAGCCATTCTCCCACCGGCATGGTTTTCAGCAAAGGCAATCCTGAAGCGTTGGAACTGGTTCATTCGTCCATGCGGACCTGGTTTGGTGCCGGTCACCTGGCCGAAAGGGAGGCCGTTTATCAACTCACCTACGGCCAGATGCCCTATCGTTTCTTCGCCAGCCTGGGTGTAAAGGCCGTTCCTGCGCATCAAAAGCAGGTACCGGAATCCATCTGGCAGGCTCCCCGCCCGGCTGTGATTGGATTCCTGCAGGGGCTGTTCACGGCCGATGGCAGCGTGAACCTGAACGAAAGAAAACGTTCCTGCAGCATTCGACTGGCAAGCGCTTCAATGAGGTTGCTGCAGGAGGTCCAGCTTTTGCTGCTGAACCTGGGCATCGCCAGCCGCATCCGGCACCGCCGGCCGGCAGGATTGCGGTCCATGCCGGATGGGAAAGGCGGAACCAGGGAATACGCCGCTCATGCCGACTATGAATTGATCCTGGATAAATCCAACCGCGACACCTTCCTGGAAAAAGTTGGGTTCATAGACCCGGTCAAACAGGACCGTGCCCGGTCATTCATTTATAGTAAAATACGCCGTTCCAACCGCGAAACCTTCACCGCGACCATTAATCGCATTGAGGAAGCTGGCCAGGCGGATGTCTATGATCTGAGCGAACCGCAGACACACAGCCTGATTGCCAATGGATTTGTGGCCCATAATTGCGGGGAACAATGGTTGGGCCCGTACGAAAATTGCTGTCTGGGTTCAGTGAACCTGGCCCAGCATTTGGGCCCGGACGGTACGGTGGATTGGGAAACCTTGCGGCAGAGCGTTGTGCTGTCCACCATCTTCCTGGACGACGTGGTGGATGCCAACAACTATGTACCCGCCGTGCCGCAGTTGAAGGAAGCGGCACACCGCGCCCGCCGGATTGGCCTGGGTATCATGGGACTGGCAGACTTGATGTACCACGTGGGTGTGCGGTATGGCTCACCCGAGGGGCAGGAGTTCGCCGCCCAGGTGATGGAGTTTGTGCGTTACCACGCCATGCTTACCAGCGTCACGATGGCCGAGCAGCGCGGGGCCTTCCCGGCCATTGAGGGCAGCATTTACGACCCACAAAATATTCGCTGGGAAGCCCCGGTTTCGATTGTGGACTACACCCAGCACTGGGATCGACCTGAAATTGACTGGCAGGTTGTTGAAAAGGGCGTCCAAGAGCACGGCATCCGCAATGCCGCCCAGACCACCATCGCCCCCACCGGCACCATTGCCACCGTGGCCGGCTGCGAAGGCTACGGCTGCGAGCCGGTCTTTGCACTGGCTTACATCCGCCATGTGAACGATAATGGCAAAGATTTACAGCTCAATTATGCCAGCCCACTGTTTGAGCAGGCCCTGATTGAGGCCGGCCTGGAAGCCGGTGCCCGGGAAAAGGTCGTGGATGCGGTGATGGCTGCTGGAAACTGCCAGGATGTGGCGGCAGTGCCGGCGCGGCTGCGGGACGTGTTTGTGGTCTCCGCCGATATCAGCGCCGAGGAGCATGTGCACATGCAGGCGGCGATGCAGGCCTTTGTGGATAACAGCCTGTCGAAGACGATCAATTTCCCCGAAGGCGCCACCCCTGAAGAGGTGTCCAAAGCGTACATGCTGGCCTGGGAACTGGGCTGCAAGGGAATTACGGTGTATGTGACCGGCT
>DAOQTN010000229.1:0-2857 GCA_035340555.1 Anaerolineaceae bacterium
GCCTCGCGTTGGGTTTGCTCCAGCGTCTCCACCAGCGCCGCCAGGCGGCCCTTGTCGCTGAGCGTGGCTGCGACTTCGATTTGCTTTTCGAAGACCTGGCTGTCGCGCCCGCGTTCTTCGATGCGCCGGCGGCCTTCGGCAACCAGCTTGGCCTTTTGCCCCTGGCTGCGCTGCTGCAGCGTATATTCATGGTTGAGCAATTGCCTGAACCCGGCCAGGTTGTGGCCCGGCTGGATCGCCCAGCCATCCACCTCGGCCAGGGTCTGCTGCTGTTCGGCCAGGGTGAACTCCTGCCATTCGGGCAGGGCCGCCAGGGATTGGCGGAAAGCGTGCAGCGCCTGGGCCTGTTCTTGGATCAATTCTAGTGTTGCATCCCGCACGTGATTGCGGATCTTGGTCAGGGCCGTGTTCAGGTCGGCGCCGTACTGGTGAAAGTTCTCCTGCGCCAGGCGCTCGGCGATCGGCTGCAAGGTCTCTTCCACAGCGGCTCTTAATTTTCCTGGTGCGCCAATCTCGGGCAGGGTGCTGATCTCGGCCCAATGCTCGCGCAGGCCCTGGATGGTGGTTTCCAATCCGTTTTTCAACGCCAGGCTGACGGCGGCGGCCCATTTCAAGTTGTTGTACAGGATCGACTCCGGGCTGCCCAGGCGCTGGGGCAAATCGGAGGCATCACTTGCCAGGATGTCGGCCAGGTCATTGGTCAGGTCGTGCATATCGTCTGCCCCCGGCAGGCCCAGCTTGCCCAGGCGGCTCTCCAACGAGCTGTAATTCTTTTGGAAGCCGGGGAAGTGCAGTGCGGCGGCCTTGCTGATCTCCTGTTCCAGCGGGTCCACGCTGTCGCCGATCAGCTCGCTCAGACGCTGGGCGGCCCGGGCCAGCACCTCAGGCGACAGTTGTTCGTCGCGCAGCGCAATGCCAACGGTTTTGAAGCTGTTGTTGTTGCGCAGCCCTTCAATCGCCTGCTGGCCGGTCACCTTGATCTCGCGCCCTGAAATTTTGAGCCTGACCTCGCCGTTCACCAGCATGGCGGCCACCAGGTAGCGCAGCGTATCCGGCGACCAGCCGAAGGGGGCGTCGCTGAAATGCTCGCTCAGGCGTTTGCCGTCCACGGCGCCGCCCTGGTTCAGGTAATCATGGATGCTGGTCAGCGCCTTGTGGTGGGCGTTGATGCGCGCTGCGCCGCCGTTGATCTGCACCAGGTTGAGGGGGTCGGTTTCGCTGGTGGCTGATTTCAGGCTGCCCAGCTTGAGGAATTTCTCGGCCAGGCTGGTATCGGCGCGTACCGGGGCCTCGGTGTAGCGGTCAAAGACCTGCTCGGCCACCCCGGCCAGGTGTTTCCTGGCGGCTTCCAGCGGGCTGGCATCCAGGCTTTCCACGGCCGTCATCTGGCCGCGGAAGATCAGCGAGCCCTGGCGCAGGTGGCTCAGCAGCTCGCGCCCCAGGTCATCAGCCAGCTTTTTGGCGCGCTCGGCCTGGCCAGTGCAGTAATCGCGCACTTCCTGGTCGGGATCATTGTGGTGGCGGCGGGCAATTTCCTCGCTGCGGTAGATTTCGATGGCCTGCTCGGCGGCTTTCTCTGCCTGGCGGCCCAGCCAGAAAACCGTGTACTGGGCGCTGCGCTGGCGCGATTCTTCCACCAGCCGGGTGCGGGCGGCCTCATAGCCCTCGGCGGCGGCCCATTCCACAATCGTTTGGACGGTCTCTTTTTCACCCGCCAGGGCGTGCAAAACCCCGCCCACCTGCATTTTCAACCCGCTGGTCACCGTCAGGGTGCTGTGCAGCTTGGTGGAAGGCAGAGGAGAGAGCCCGCTGGTGAGGGCGGCGTTGAGAATGCGCTGGCTTTCGATGGCGCGCACCGGGATGGCGGCGCGCTCCTGCTCGATCTCAGAGACTTTCTCGCTCAACAGGCGCAGGCCGCCCTCTTTTTCGCTGAATGGCGACTGGCCGTCATCGATCATTTCCCGCACAGCCGCCTCGATCTCACCCAGGCGCGAGGCGCTGGCCAGGCTGGGATGCGACAGGGCGGCCACATTCTGCAGGCTGACCGGAATATTATCCAGGATTTGCAGCACCGCCACCGTCTTGGCAATCTCTTGATGCAGGGGGGAGCCGTGGAAGCGCAGGGCGATTTTTTCGACCGCTTTGTGGATCGAAGGGGCCGCCCGGCGGATATCTTTCTCCAGGGCATCGTAGAGGGTGACGGTGGTCACCAGCCAGTCTACGGGCTGGTCGGCCACCGGCGTCTGGCCCACCCCCTCAATCAGGATATCCTGCACCACCTTGATCGCCGAGCGCAGGCCGATGCCGCCGGTCCAACGCGCCAGCGCCCCCAGCAGTTGCAGTAAAATGTCGAACTGCGCCGGCAGGAAGGGATAGAGATTGGTGAAAACCTGTTTGTCGAAATCGGCGTTGTAGTATTTGGCGTTTTGGAGCTTGGTATTGTGGCGCAGTTCCGGGCCGTACTGCTCAAAGCGCTGCGCCAGGGTCTGCTCTCCGGCCGGCGACTTGCCCAGCAGGCGGCGGTAGCAGATCTCTTTGATATCCTTGGCTTCCAGGTCAAGCTGGATCGGGAAGCGCGCGCTCAGCTTGAACAACAGCGGCGAATTGAGCGCGGCGCGCGGGTCATCTTCCGTCAGGGTCTGTTGGGCGGTAGCGATGATCCAGACCTTGCCGCCGCCGATGGTCTTTAGATTCTTAGCCAGGCCGTCCAGGTTGAGGATCAAATGTTCGCGGGCGGCCACGTATTGGCCGACTTCGTCAATCACGAACAGGATGTGCTGCTTGCCGCTGGTCTCGCGCACGATCTCCAACATCTCTTTGACCCGGTCGGTTTCAAAGCGCACGAAATCGCTGGTTT
>DAOQTN010000229.1:2957-5176 GCA_035340555.1 Anaerolineaceae bacterium
AATTCAGCATAGCGGCCATCTTTCTTCAGCCGGCGCTCGAAGGCCGCCACCTTCAGGTTCTGAGAATACCCCGCCCACTGCAAAACCTTGTAGTACAAGACGGTTGACACTTCTTCCATCGTCGCCCCGGCCAGCATTTCACTGGCCAGGTCCAGCATCACCACCGCGGCCGGGAAGCGGCTGGCCACAGTGTTCAGCAAGGCACGCGTTTGCGATTTGTGCAGGCGGTCTTGCAGGTACTTCAGAAAGCGCGTGCCATCAATTTGGGCGTGCTCATCCAGCGCCAGGCCGAGATATTTGGTGAACGAAGACTTGCCCGAGCCATAGAAGCCCGATACCCACACGCCCACCTCGTTCTCGCCGCCCACTTCCATGGCGAGCTGCATCTTGCTGAGCAGCTTTTCAAGCTGGTCTTCGATGCTTTCGGTGGCGATGTATTCGGTGATCTCCGACTTCAGGCGCGCTTCCTGCGAAGCGTTGTAGCTGATCACCTTCTCGATGGTGCGATAGATGTTCTTGGAGGGGTCGAATAAGCTCTTGATTTGCATAGATGGTTTCCTTTATGTCAGCCGCCCACGTGCACCGAGCGATAATTGCCATCTTCAGGGTAAAAGCCCAAAAACTTCAGGCGGGTTTTGCCGGTGCGCTCGCCAGGGTAAAAGAACACCGTGGGAGCGTAGAACTTGCCGTAAAGCAGGCCTTCCAATGTACCAATCTTGGTGTAGGGGTGCAGCGCTTCCAGGTCAGTGACCAGGAGAATAGCATGTTTCTGGCACTGCAGCGCCTCCAGGGCGGCTTCCAGGCGCTTTTTCAATTCGCCGGGGAGGTAGTTGGCCAACGCCTGGTTGGTTTTGTCCCAGTTCAGGGGCGCTTTAGCATCGGCGGCCACCCACAGCTTCAGCAAGGGGGCCTGACCGATGATCTCTTGCACGGCCTGGGCCATGGAGAAGGTTTGCACCGTCCAGCCATCGTTGCGCAGCCTGGATTCCCAGGCCGGCAGCATGCGCTTGACCGCCAGGATTTCTTGCGGCGGGAAGATCAGGTAATAGATCGGCTCGTAGCTGGCATGATCCAGATCGCGCCCAGACTGTACGCGCACGACCAATTCATCAAAACTATCCTTGAGCGATGGCATCGAAGACCTCCTCCTGCGACGCATACTGCCAGGTAATGCGGGTCACATCCCCCGCCGCCTGCACGATCCACCAGCCCTTCAGGGCCAGGCGCTTGAACATGTCGAGTACATCTCCCCGCTCCAGGCCAAACAAGGCCCAATCCGGGTGGCCGAGAATGCGGTTTTCCCCCAGCCCGGCAAAATGGAATTCATACGCCAGCAGCGCCAGCGCCCGCGCTTCGATCTGGAAAGGCAGGATTTTGCGCACCTGCTTTTGACCGCTTTCCAATAAGCCGAAGTCGGCGCAGCAGGCCGGCAGATAGCGCGCAATGCGGGTAATGGTTTCATCAGACCAGGGCTTGAAGGTCTTGCCCTCGCTGTTGGCCTGGATGATGAAGCGGCGGGCATCCTCCACGCCCAGCGCAGTCTTTCCCGAAGTATAAGCGGCCCAATACACCTGGCGCACGAAATCGGCCAGCACCAGGTTGGCTCGGCAGGTGTAGACAAACAGCAGTTGGTTGAACTCAGACGCGGCCAGCCTGGGGGCCAGCGCCTTGAGCCAGGCCGCCGGGCGGCCATCCTCCACCAAGTAACGCGGTTTGAAACTTTCGGTAACCACATTGCGCAGCCGGCGGGAGGTAAAACGGGGAAATTCGCCCGCCTCCAATGCCCGGCGTAGGAGTTCTGGCGCGCGCATCCCCGGCTCCCAAAGGGCCAGCAGCTTGCGGGTCTCCTCGATCAAACCCAGCCCGGCTTGCAACTGCGTGGTGTAAGCAGCGTTGGTCATGCGGCATCCGTGAAGTAAGGAAAAACCGGCGTGTTGTGGCTGAAACCGGCAGAATAGAACCCCACCGCCCGGCGCAAGAACTTAATGTCACGCAGGGCGTTAGTAGGCCCGATGAGCTGCGGGCCGGGATCCACCTTCTCGGTGCCCGAACCCAGTCGGCGCAGGTTTTCCAGCGCCTCGGCTCGCTGCGCCACCAGCCGCGGCAGCGATTGGGTAAAAGCAGGCTCTTGCAAAAGCTGGTGGATGCTCTGCTCCAGGTCTTCAGGCAGGCGGAAAAGATGATACACATGGCCCACGCCGATGCGCTCATCATGCACA
>DAOQTN010000230.1:0-5164 GCA_035340555.1 Anaerolineaceae bacterium
AGAATGTGACCATCACCATCTGGCATCAGTGGGATGGCAAGTATCTGGAAGCCATCACCCAGGCTTTCAATGACTACACCGCCGCCCACCCCAATGTCACCATTGACCTTTCCAAGCCCGAAGATGTTGCAAATGCCCTTAATGTTGCCATCCCGGCTGGTGAAGGTCCCGATATCATTGGCTGGGCTAATGACAAAATCGGCGAGCAGGCCCTCAAGGGTAACATTGTTGCCCTGAATGACTTTGGCATCACTCAGGATTTCCTGACCAGCACCTATGAGCCCGCTGGCGTCAACGGCGTGGTTTGGTCTGGCAAGATCTGGGCTCTGCCCGAGTCCCAAGAAGGTATTGCCCTGATCTACAACAAGGCTGTTGTAACCGATGCCTATCTGCCTACCGATCCGATGAACTTTGATGACCTGTACACCAAGGCCGAAAAGTTCCAGAAGGACACTGGCAACGTGCTGGTCTGCAACCAGGCCTTTGGTGGCAGTGATGCCTATCATATGTCTCCGATCTTCTTCGGTTTCGGTGTCCCGAGCTACATCGACGAAACCGGTAAAGCCAACCTGAACACCCCTGAATCTATTGCTGCCGCCGAGTGGCTCTTGAAATTCAAGGATGTCTCCCTGGCCGAAAACAGCTATGACATCTGCTTTGCCGCCCTCAAGGAAGGCAAGGTTGGTATGTGGTGGACTGGCCCGTGGGCTGTGGCCGGTATTGAAGAATCCGGTATTGATTACGGCATTCTGCCCTTCGGTCGCCCGTTTGTTGGTATCAAGACCCTCATGATGACCAAAAACGCTGTGGATCGTGGCAATCAGGATGTTGTGATTGACATCATGAAGTACTTCACCGGTGCTGAGGTTCAGAAAAAACTCTCCCTCGTCAACAAGACCATTCCTGCCGCGACCGCCGCCCTGCTGGATCCCGAAGTCCAGGCGCTGCCCGCGATCGCTGGTTTTGGCGCTGCCCTGAACTTGGGTATCCCGATGTCCCCCTCGCCGTACTCTTCGGCTCAGTGGGATCCCGTCGGCAAGGCCACCCAGGCCATCTGGCAGGGGGCATCCACCCCGGCCGAGGCCATGGCTGCTGCGCAGACTGCGGCTGAAGAAGCCATTGCCCAGATGAAGTAGTTTGGGCCTGTTGCGGGGAGAGCTGCGAGGCTCTCCCCGCTTTTTCATAACAATTCCCTGGGAGGAGCGTGAAATATGTCTGTCTGGTCCGGTCGACGGCGCGCATTAACGGTGTTGCTCTTTCTGCTTCCAACCGTTATCGCTGTACTGATCTTCAATATTTATCCCACCATTCTCAACATCTATACATCCTTCACAACCCGGAACAAGTACAAGCCTAATCCAGATTGCTCTGTGGCCCTTTCAGGGGTGTTGGATCCATTATGCTGGCCTGTATTTCGGGACTCGGCACCTGTGGGATTAGGGGAGCCTTATAGGCTCTCGGATCCAATCTTCAAAAATTATACTGACCTCTTGGGAAAATTGTTTGCCCCGCCAGCACTGCTAGCTTTGGGCAAAATGCTACTTTGTCTGGTGCCGCTATTCATTGCCAATGCAGTGAATAAACGTTTTTCAAAGGAGGTAACACCGCCGCTTGCTCCGGGCTGGGTTTGGCTGATGGCCATCATCTCTGTCGTTATTCTCGGCTTTGTGGTGGATTTCTTTGCGGCATTAGCAAAATTGATGGAGACCGGCGATTTTCTGGTGGTGGTTTTGCGAACGGTCATGTTCGTTGCCATCCGGGTGCCTTTGACTTTCCTTGTTGGCCTGATCTTGGCCCTGATACTCAACAGCCAGCACCTGCCGGGACGAACATTTTTCCGAGTGGTGCTTTTCATCCCTTGGGGAGCTTCAGCGGTCGCTATTTTGATTGCCCTGGTCTGGCAATTTATCTTCCGTGATCAGGGAGTCTTGAACCAGCTATTGCTGGCTGTGTTTAACTTCAAGGGCCCGGTCTGGCTGAACAGCCCGATCTGGGCGACAGTTGTGATTGTATTGGCGGATATCTGGTTCAGTTACCCATTTTTCATGGTATCCATTCTGGGTGCCTTGCAGTCAGTACCCAATGAACTATATGAGGCCGCGGAAGTGGATGGAGCGAGCGCATGGCGGCAGCTGACAGGAATAACCCTGCCGCTTATTCGACCGGCGATTGTCCCAGCATTGGTCCTGACCTCAATCACAGCGTTTCAAATGTTTGGCACAGCCTTTGCCATTACGGGGGGGGGACCGCAGTTGGGTGCCGATAAACCTGGAGCAACGGAATATGTGATGGTTTACGCCTATCGCCAGATCTACCAGGTGTCCAACTATGGCCGTGCCACAGCCTTTGCTGTCTTGATCTTCATTATGCTGTTTCTGGCTACGCTCTACAGCCTGCGGATTACCAAGATCACGAAAGGAGCGCGCTGATGTCCCGCAAACCGAAAACTTGGATGCGTATTCTACAATATGCGATACTGATTGGCTTTACGATTTTTGCTTTTTACCCGGTCTGGTTTGCTATTCTGGCTTCGGGGCGCTTGGGTGATCGTTTGTATACCCTGAACCTGGCTGGCATGTTTTTCCCGACAGAATTTACTCTTGATAATTACATTTACATGGTTTTAGAGCGCCCCTTCCTGACTTGGTTTGTTAATAGTTTCAAGGTGGCTGTTGCAGCGACGATCTTTTCGCTGATCATTGCAACCTCGGCGGCCTTCGCCCTGTCCCGTTTTCGTTTCCGCGGGCGTGAAGCATTCCTGATCCTGTTGCTGGCCCTGTCAACCTTCCCGGGATTGCTCTCTCTGGTGGCTATTGCCCAATTGCTCACTGCGATTGGCTTGTATGGCAAACATCTCGGTTTGATTCTGGCTTACACGACCGGTACACTCGTATTCTGTACTTGGAACCTGAAAGGCTATTTTGATACTATTCCGATTGATCTAGAGGAGGCGGCGATGCTGGATGGCTGCGGCCCGGTGGAGGCATTCACGTTGATTGCCCTGCCGCTGGCGCGCCCGGCTCTGGCTGTGACCGCCATTCTTGCCTTTATGGGTTCTTGGGGCGATTTTGTCTTTGCTGGTGTCCTTGTACCGGCACCGGATTCTCTTAAACTGGCTGTGCCCGCCTTGTACTCTTTGGCGAACAGCGTTAGTGTCCCTTGGGGGCACTTTGCGGCCGGTGCGGTCATTGTGGTTCTGCCGACGTTGATGGTTTATTTGGCACTGCAGCGTTACTTTGAATCCGGTCTTACGGTCGGTGGTGTGAAAGGTTAATGAGCGATTTTATCTTTGGTACCCTGGCAACTGATGCCTTGCGGCGCCAGTATCTAGATAAATTACGTTCGGGCATCACGCATTATCAACGCCGCCTTCCCCGGGATCCGCTTCCCGGACAGAACATCCAATTATACCTATCTTCAGGCCCGATTCTTCCTGGGAGTCGGGCCTGGGTCTATTGGACGATTGATGGCTCCGATCCCATCGGTGTTCAGGGTGTTGCTTTTAATGGTCAGGCACTTGAAATGCAGGTAGCTTGGGAGGAATGGGATACGGTCCTGTGGGGGTATATCCGTCACTTTACAATTGAATTACCCGGTCAGGTTGCAGACACCTTGGTTCGCTACCGCTTGAGTTGCTATTCGCCATCCCAAGGCGAAATTTTTGCCGATGGGGGTGCATATTATGCCTTTTATGTTGATGAGAACACACCGCCAACTTGGACAAAGTCAGCCATTATTTATCAAGTATTCCCCGATCGTTTTTTCCCTGGCGGCGATCGATCTTGGCTGAAACCAGACAGTCTGGGGGGATTTTTCGGTGGAACACTGCATGGCATCTTGGAAAAATTGGAGTACATTGCTCAATTGGGATGCAATACCATCTGGTTAAATCCAATTTTTCCAAGTCCCTCACATCATGGTTATGATGCTACTGACCTTTTTTCGGTGGAGC
Organism: Anaerolineaceae bacterium; assembly: GCA_035340555.1. Lineage (GTDB taxonomy): Bacteria > Chloroflexota > Anaerolineae > Anaerolineales > Anaerolineaceae > JAGOFZ01. Next base: position 3,953 of record DAOQTN010000230.1, read on the forward strand.
CGCGTTTGGGCACGCTCCAGGATTTTGTGACGCTTCTCAATTCAGCTCACCAATTTGGAATCCGCATCATCCTGGATTTTGTTCCCAACCATTGGTCTCATTTGCATGCCACGTTCCAGAATGCAATTGCCAATGCTGACAGTCCTTATCGCCACTGGTATACCTTCCATCATTGGCCGGATGATTATGAAACTTTCTTTGGGGTGAAATCCCTGCCCCAGATCAATCTGCGCCATCCAGCCGCGCGCCAACATATGCTGGATGCCACAAAATTCTGGCTTGATCTGGGCGTGGATGGTTACAGGCTCGATTATGCGATTGGCCCAGCTCCTGATTTTTGGGCAGATTTTCGGCGGATCACCCGGGCGGTCAATGCGGAGTGTTGGACCTTTGGTGAGGTGGTCGACCCGCCGGATGTTCAACTTTCTTTTGAAGGTCAGTTGGATGGTTGTTTGGATTTTATCCTACTGGAAGCCATTCGCAAGGCCTTGGCTTATGGAAGCTGGGACGGCTTGGAATTTGGTCGTTTTCTTGATCGCCACGCGGCCTTTTTCCCGGCGCTTTTTTCGCGCCCTTCTTTTCTGGATAACCATGATATGAACCGTTTCTTGTGGGCTGCTCGTGGGGATAAGCGTCGTTTGCGCCTTGCCGCCCTGTGCCAATTTTCATTGCCCGGTCAGCCGGTCATCTACTATGGTACTGAAGTCGGTCTATCGCAACGACGGGATGTCCGTCAGGGTGAACGCGGCCTGCCGGAAGAGTCCCGTCTGCCGATGTTGTGGGATGGGGAACAGGATACTGATTTGTTGGAATTCTACCGGAGCCTGATTGCCCTACGACGTCATTGTCTCCCATTACAAATTGGTGATTTTCAAATAGTCCAATCCCAGCCAGATTCACTGATTTATACGCGTCAGCGGGAAAATGACCGTATTGGTGTGGCCCTGAATTTAACCACCGAACAGCTTCAGGTCAATATCCCGCTTTCCAGCGGAAAGCTGCTGCTGATATCAGAAGATGGTGCTGACATTGTCAGTAATGATCATCAAACCTGGGCGATATTACCTCCATTGTCTGGTGTCATCTGGCAGATATAACTGTTCAACTTATTACAAGGATTCTCGCATGAATAAAAAACTGGTTGCCCTGTTAGCACTGGTCCTTATGTTAACGAGCCTGCTGAGCGCTTGTATTTCCTCGCAAACACAGGCA
>DAOQTN010000231.1:0-5161 GCA_035340555.1 Anaerolineaceae bacterium
CCTGGCCCAGGCTGACCAGGTCGTTGACGAGCTTGGTGATGTTCTGAACGCTGGCTTGGACACGCTGGATAAAGCTGCGTTGCAAATCGGTGACGGGACCGGCGCGGTCAATCAACTCCACATATCCCAAAATGGCCGTCAGGGGCGAGCGCAGGTCATGCGAGACGGTGTGAACGAACTCGCTTTTTATCTTGTCCATTTTCTTGAGGTGCGTGATGTCATGCAGCAGCAGGGCCACGCCCACATCCGGAATGACATTCACATGGACACTCCAGGAGCGGCCATCATCCTCAAACTCGGTGACATTGGACAGGGTCTGCCCCGCGGATTCAACCAGGTGCAGCAGGTCGTTGTCGAGGATCAGTTCGGAAGCCGGTCGCCCGGTCAGGCTTTCATCCCCCAATTTCAGGACCGCCCGGGCCGCCGGGTTGAGCATGATCAGGCGCTGATCGGCGCCAAAAACCATGACCCCATCCTGGATGCCGGTCAGGATGGATTCCAGTTCCCGGCGCCGGGTTTCCATTTCATTATAAAGGCGCGAATTTTCCAGCGCAATGACAGCATATTCGGCCAGGGCCAGCAGGACCTTGACAGTGTGCTCCCGGTTGAGCGATTTCTGGGTGCGGTTATCCACCCCCAACACGCCGATGACGGAACCTTGCAGTTTGAGGGGAACGTAGGCCAGGCGTTGAACCAGATAGGCCGTTTTGATCTTGGTCGGGGTGGTGTCATCCAAGACCACCGGCTGCCCGGAGCGCAGGACGGACCCCGCCAGGGTATCGCTGATGGCCAGGCGGAAGGTGCGGACAAAATTCTGATCAAAGTTTTTGGCGGCGCGCATGTAGAGTTCGCCCGTGGTCGCATCCAGCAGCAACAGACTGCCTTCCTCCGCCCCGGTCAGTTCAACCGCCGCCTCAACAATGGCCATCAGAACGCCATCGATGTCCAGGGTGCTGGTGATGGCCTGCCCCAGCCGGGCCAGGGTTTCCAGTCCGTCAACCCGGGCCCGCAGGCGATCCGTGGTGCGGCGCGCCTGCAGCAGACCCCAATCCCGCAAACGGGCGGTGCGTTCAATTGCGGCCCGCAGTGTTATCAGCAGTGAGTCGGCAGCCAGGGGTTTGGAGACGCAGTCGGTAATGCCGGCACTCAGGGCCGATCGCAACAGGGCTGCAGATTCATGTTCTGCCAGCAGGAGGGTGGGCAGGGTTGGGTGGCGCCGCAGCAAGGAGGCAAAAAAATCCAGGCCAGCGCCATCCGGCAGTTTTTCAGCCACAATCAGGGCGTCAGGCGGGTTTGAAGCGAGCACCTGCCAGGCGGAAGTCAGATCGTTATATCGGGAAACAGCAAATCCATCCGTCTTGAGGGTTTCTTCGACAAAACTTCCTGAAATCAGATCAGCAGTGATTACGGCAACCGTTTTCGGCTGTTTAACATCTGGCATTCGACACCTGGTTCAAATTTACTTGATGATCGGCAAATTTGCTTGATAATCTGCAAACTTACTTGATAATCGGCAGCAGAACGTGGAATGTGCTGCCCTGTCCCAGCTTGCTTTCGGCCCAAACTGAGCCATTTTGCTGGGTGATGATGGTCTTGACCAATGGCAGGCCAACGCCGAGTCCGCCAAACCGGCGCTGGCCATTGAATTCCACCTGGGCGCGCGGCTCAAAGACCCGGGCTGTCTGGGCCGGATCCATCCCGGCACCAGCATCCGTGACGGCGATATGGGCCTGGCCCTCACGGGAAATTTCCAAACGGATGGCAACTTGCCCGCCGGGATGACAAAACTTGATCCCGTTACTGAGCAACCCATGCAGAGCCTGAATCAGCAGCGCCCCATCCCCCTGCACAATCACCGGATCCAACGGCAGGCCGGCCACCAGGGTGACATTATTGTGTTGGGCAAAAGGCAGGTAACGATTTACCGCTTCACGGATGAGATCGTTGAGATTGACCCGCATGCCACCCTGTTTAAATTGTTCCACCGGCAACGGCAGAATGGCCTCCGCCGTGCGGCTGAGGGTGATCAGGGCTTCCTGTAATTCTGTCAGGGTCTGGCGCTGGGTCGGATTCCACCGCAGGGTGGGATCCTTGGTGATTTTTTCCAGCGCATCGCGGGCACCGCTGATTGGTCCGTTCAGTTCACGCTTGACTGCCGCCAGGACTTCATTCATGATTTTTTCACGGGTCTGAGCACTGTCGGCCAGCATTTGGGAGGAGCGCGCCCGCTGCTCAACTGTCCGAAAAAGCTGGGAATTGACCAGCGAGATGGAAGCATAATCAGCCATGGCTTCCATCAAATTTTGCTCACTGCCGCTGAACGGAACCGGTTGACGACGAACCAGAACCAGCAGGCCGATGACCTGTTTCTGCACACGCACCGGCACGATCAGGGTCGACTGACCGAGGGCTGAAATCTTAAACCGCCGGATGGGATCCCCATGCAGGGTCAGCAGTTCACCTGACATGGCCACCAGCGAACTGACACCATCATCAAAGGGCTGCCCCAATCGGGCACTGACGGTCGCCGGAAGATTGCGCTGCGCCGCCAGCAGAAAGAGCTTGCTGGCTTCGTCCCGCATCAGGAACCACCCCATGTCCGCTTGGCTGACCTTGACTGCACCATCCAGAATCTTTTCAAAAAGCACGGCTTGGTCCGTGACCGAGATCACCGCCTTGCCAATTGAAAAAATTGTGGTCAATTCACGAACCCGGTTTTGCAGTTCCTGATTGGTCTGCTGCAATTGGCGGGAAAGGCGTTCACGCTCGCGGCGCTCGCGGACCTGCTTGATGGTGCGCTCAACCACTTGAATGATTTCCGGCTCACGTGCCGGCCAAAGAATATAGTCAGCAGCCCCCAGGCGGAAGGTCTGAATGACATCAGACTCGGCGCCTTTGGGCGCAATCATGATGACAGGGGTTTCAATGTTTTGTGAATTGAGTGCCACCAAGAGGTCTTTGCCGGTCAATCCAGGGAGATGAAGATTTGCCAGGATGACATCCGGCACCAGCTGCACAGCCTTGGCAATGGCTGCGTTGGCATCACCCACCACAAACACCTGATACCCCGCCGACTGCAGCGTTTGCCGTCCAATCAGATCGCTGATCAACGGATCGCTTTCGACAATCAGGATGCGGTCTTGTACAGTTGCCATAATCTTTATAATAGCATGGAAAAGGGATAAGCGGGAGGGAATTAGAACTTACAGTCCTGTTTGTTTGGAGCATTGGAAAAGCGCCTGGGATTGGCATCCATTTGTGGGCAACGGTTTGTAAGAATCTTGTAAGACCCACCCCCGGGGTACTTGACTTCCCATCCTCTATCAGCATACAATCAAATCATGGAGTATAAAGATTACTATAAAATTCTAGGTGTGTCACGCAATGCCAGCGCTGAGGACATCCGGCGGGCGTACCGCAAACTGGCGATGAAATATCACCCCGATCGAAATCCGGGCAACCAGCAGGCTGAAGATAAATTTAAAGAAATCAACGAAGCCCATGAGGTGCTGGGGGATCCAGAAAAGCGCAGCCGCTACGACTCGCTGGGCGACTCCTATTCGCAATGGCAGCAGAGCGGCGGCAGCCCGGGCAACTTTGACTGGGGTGCCTGGCAAAGCGGGCGGAAGATGACCCCGGAGGAATTTCAGACGGTCTTCGGTGATTTCTCCGACTTCTTCAGTGCCATTTTTGGCGGCATGCCACCCACCTCCCGCGCCGGGCGGACTGGCGCGCGCCCGGCCCGCCAAAATCAACGCATCGAGCAGCCCCTGCCCATCAGCTTTGAAGAAGCTTTTCACGGCAGTGAGCGCATTCTACAAATGGACAATCACCGGATTTCGGTCAAAATTCCCGCCGGCGCCCAGAACGGCACAAAAATTCGCGTGGCCGGTGCGGCGCCCAACGTGGATTTGTATCTGGTCATTGAGGTCAGTCCACATCCCCGTTATGAACGCAAGGGAGATGACTTGTTCACGGATGCAGAAATGGATCTGTACACCGCCGTGCTTGGTGGTCAGATTCAGGTTGAAACCCCGCGCGGCCGGGTGGCGCTGACCATCCCCGCGGGGACCCAGCCGGGACAGATGTTCCGCCTGGGAGGCCGGGGCATGCCGCACCTGCGGGAGCCCCAAACGGCGGGGGACCTGTATGTGCGGGCACGGGTACAGTTGCCCCGGCAGTTGAGCGCGGACCAACGGGCCCTGTTTGAGCAACTGCGAACTTCCGCCGACCGATAAAACATGCTGATATCGCCTTCGGGCTACAATAGAGGTACAAATGAAAAAATCCGCTGCCGTCCTATTCATTGCCGCACTGCTGCTGGCGACACTGGGGTGCATCCTGCCCCCGCGGCTGTTCAACACCACCCCGGAGGAAGCCGCCCCAACGGCCCCGATAATGGCCCCAACAACCGCGGTGGTGCAACCTGCCGCCACGATGAATGTCCCCACAATAGCTGTCCCCACCCCGGCCACAAGCCAGCTGCCGCTCAATTATGCGGATTTACGCGAACGCGATGTTTTGCTGACGGCCCTCTACCAAACCGTCAACCCCGGTGTGGTTACCATTCTGAATTACAACAATCTGGGCGGCAGTTCCGGTTCCGGTTTTGTGTTTGACACGGCCGGTCACATTGTCACCAATTACCACGTGGTGGAAGGGGCCGACCTTCTGGAAGTCAATTTCCCATCCGGCGTAAAGGTTTGGGCGGATCTGGTTGGCACCGATCTGGACTCTGATCTGGCAGTTTTAAAGGTCGATGTAGCGGCGGACCAACTTCACCCCCTGGCACTGGCCGATCCCGCCAACATCCTGGTGGGGCAAACGGTGATTGCCATTGGCAATCCTTTCAGCCTGAACAGCACGATGACCATTGGCATCATTTCAGCCAAAGGACGGGTGCTGGATTCCCTGCGCGAGTCCGGGACAGGAGGGTTTTTCTCGGCCGGAGACATGCTCCAGACCGATGCCGCCATCAACCCCGGCAACTCCGGTGGACCCCTGCTCAACCTGAACGGCGAGGTGGTGGGGGTGAATCGGGCCATCTACACGGAGGCCACCAACGCCACTGACCAACCGGTCAACAGTGGCATCGGTTTTGCGATTTCGGTATCCATCGTTCGCAATGTCGTGCCGGCAATTATCTCCCAGGGCTATTATG
>DAOQTN010000232.1:0-5138 GCA_035340555.1 Anaerolineaceae bacterium
GAAGGGGTATTCATGGGGTCGCTCCAGGCGGGGAAAATAGGTGGGAAAAATTTAGCAACTAATTGTTTGTACCATAAAGTATCGCTGGCAGGAAGAGCCGTTTTGTATCAATTGGAAACAGCACCAGACGGCTGCCCTGGGGAAAAATGACCGCATCCGGGATGGTGAGCAGTCCGTTGGCCTGGACAGCGATGATTCCGGCATCATACAGGGTGGCATCACTGAGCCGCCAGTTTTCCCAACGGTAAAATTGAGCGGGGCGAATTTTAAATTGCTGCACCCGGCGGGGGGTGACATCAATGCTCTGGACGATGCCGGTGCCGCAGCCGGAGGTGGCGGAATAAATGGCACACAGACTCATTTCCCACCGTTCCGGTTCATCGACCGGTGGGGCATCCCAGGGATCCCAGGAGGCCGCCCAGCGGATGGTGGCGTTGAAACTGATGAAATCCCCCGGCACAGCCGGCGGGTTGTCCGGGGGCGGCAGTGGGGGATTGGCGCTGGCGTCGCTCAATCCGGGGATGGTTTCAGTGTTGCGGGCCTGCAGACCCCAAAATGGTCCGCTACCTGGCAGGTAGACGTAGTTGGGCAGCAAGCCCCGGTAACTTTGATCGTGGTGCCCATCGTTGGAAATGGAGGCTCCCCAGCACTGTCGGCTGGCATTCAGCGCTTCGAAGGATGGCCGCCCTTGGGTGGGCCAATCCATGACAATGTCCTCTATTCCCCAGGCCAGACTCAGGGGGGCAACCTCCATCCCGCTCTGCTCGCGGATGGTGTTCAGGTGATTTTGCCAATCCCAGACGCTTTCGCCGTTGTGATCTTGAAGATGATCAGCCCAGCCATTGGGACCGTCCAACAGGATGGGCAAATCGTCTGCTGGCCAGCCCCAGCTGGCGGCAACATCCGCCACAAAGAAGGCCTGGTCAAATGTGCTTGAGCGCATGTCGGTCATGGGTTGACTGGAATAGGCGGCGGCAAAGACATCCGGGTAACGCAAGCTCATTGCCAGGGCCCCACTGGCGCCCATTGAGGCGCCCTGAACGAAAACGCGCGCCGGATCAATGGCCGGACCTACGGGGGAGCGTATCTGGTCATGGATCATGCGCAGCAGCCGCTGCTCAGTATAATTCGAGATGACGTCCGGGTTGTGCGGGAATTCCGACACCCGGTAATCGTTATTCCGGGCAAACCCAAAAAACCAGGTTTCACCCATGTCAACGGGCCAGATGATGGTGGCGCACCAATCCGGTTCCTGTCCTGGAAAAAATGGATCATAGGTGTTGTCACCCCAGCTGTGCAGGTGCAGGACCAAGGGGACGAGAGCGGGGATGCCGCCACCGCAATGCGCTGCAGTGGGGGTGCTGACCACGTAATCATAGGCATATTGGACAGCATGTTGGATTTTAAAATCATCCGGATTGAACCCATAATAAAGGTTACCAGAATTAGGCGCATGGAAGGTGGGATTCCAGTCATGCAAATCCATGTACTGAATCATTAGAGTGGCGCTGCCACCCAGATCCACTGCTGTCCGGATCGGGGCGGGATCCTGGACGGTTTCAGCAATGGGGCCGGCGACATTCTGGGGGTCAAAGACTTCGCTGCCGCCTTGGGGGGTGTAGGTTACGGCGTAATAGCCCGTCTGATGATAATAATCATCAAAGTCCTGTTCGTTCAAGGTCCAGACCAGTAACCCGGTACCGGGGGGCAGTTGGGGCTGGTTGTCGGCTATCACCAGCCGGTCCAGGTATCGATTATTCCAGGGACCGATATAATCCTCAAAGAACCGATTGGCATAAAAACGGGCCGAGTCCTCAGGCACGGCGAGCAGCACCCGGGCCTGGTGGATATTTGCGACGGTAATGGGCTCATTGGAGCGATAAACTGTATACAACTCATTAATCAGGGTGGCAGATTCCGTCCAGGTGACGAAGGTCTGCCCGCTGCGATGGATGACGGCAACCCCCAATATTTCAGACACTTCCGATTCAGCCCGGGCGTGGTGGGGTGACATCCCCAGGAGCAGGATCAAAACCAGCAAGAGGCTTGAAATTTTCCGGCAGGTTATCCTGATGACTTTCATGATCTTCTTCAACTTCACAGGGTCTGGCCCTTCCCTCAACGGTTTCTGTCGAACCGGTTTTGGTTCGCAGCGGGTTGTTATCTCTGTGGTGATAAGGAGGAAATTTGACACTCCCCCAATTATAGCCGCTCTCGTTATAATTCTTCTGGAGATCAGATATGGACATTTTCAGCCGCATTGAAAAACCCAGCCTGCTGCTTGACGTGGAGCGAGCCCGGGCCAATATTCGCCAGATGGCCCGCAAGGCTGCTGCACAGAATGTGAGCCTGCGACCGCATTTCAAAACCCATCAATCCGCCGTGATCGGTGAATGGTTCGCCGCCGAAGGGGTCAAGGCCATCACCGTTTCCTCTGTGGACATGGCGCGCTACTTCATTTCATACGGCTGGAAGGATGTGACCATTGCCTTCCCGGTGAATATCCGGCAGATTACCGTGATGGAGTCGTTGGCCCGGCAGGCAAAATTGGGCCTGGTTGTGGAATCGGTGGCGGGAGCCAGGGCGTTGGGTGACAAAATCCGCTCCGATGTGTCCATCTGGCTCAAGGTGGATGTGGGCTCGGGCCGCACTGGACTGCTCCATGACAACTCCGCGGCCTTCATGGCTGTCATCACCGAGGTCTCCCGTCATTCCCAGCTACATTTGCGCGGCTTGTTGGCGCATGCCGGTCATACTTATCGCTCGGCCGATGCCCCCCAGGTCATCACACGTTACATGGAAAGCGTGACCCGCCTGGAAGGGTTGCGCACTGCCCTGCAGGCGATGAATTCTCCCGAGCTGGAAATTTCGGTTGGGGATACCCCCGGTTGCACCCTGTCACCCAATTTGGGTCGGGTCGCTGAAATTCGCCCGGGCAACTTCGTTTTTTATGATGTTCAACAGCTGGGTGTGGGGGCCTGTACTCCGGATCAAATTGCAGTGGCTCTGGCCTGTCCGATTGTCGCCTTGCATCCACAGCGGGAAATCGTGGTTATTTATGGTGGTGCCATTCATCTTTCCAAGGATACCGCGGATTGGTATGGACAGCGGATTTATGGATTGGTTGCTCTGCCAAATGTCAACCGCCAGGTTGGACAGCCAGGTTGGGGGGATCCCTTGGCGGAGGCTTATGTGGCCTCGCTATCCCAGGAGCACGGTTTGGTTCACATCCCCCGAAAGCAAATGGAGCAATTGCAAATTGGAGATCTCCTGTGCGTACTGCCCGTCCATTCCTGCCTGACCGCCCAAGCCATGGGTCGCTATCTGACATTGGATGGCGAGCGCATCCTGATGATGCCGTTGATGAGCTAGCGGTGAGTCGATTGGCAACCAGATCGAATCACCGTCAACGCGCCGGGTTCGGCTGCAGGAGATAATCCACGTTGTGGTTGACCGGATCGAGGGTAAACCCGAGTTCAAGAAATATCCGTACCACTTCTTCCGGATCCCCCCAACTTTCCAAGCGAAAAGGTCCCTCTGCTTGGGCCTTCAAATGGTGCAGGGCGGTGAGTACCAGGGGACGGTGCAGGCCCAACGCTCGATATTCGGGAGTCACCCCGGGAGCATCCAGAATTTTGACGCGCTGTGATTTGGCTGGGTCTCCCAGCGGTCCCAGCCGGGTGGGGCATAAACCGATAGCACTGCCGTCTGGTGCAAATAGCAGGAAGGTCCCTTCTGTGACGATATAGCCTGGGTGGCGGGCCATGATTTCCTCAAAAATGGCAATTGTGGTGGGCTGGTTGTTCTCCATATGCCCCCATAGATCGGCGTAACAGCGATTGGAAGCCGCCACCAGATCGGGCAGGCCCTCCGGCAGTTGGAGTGTTCTTATCTGGAACCCCGCGGGCCAGACCGGCTCAGGCAGATGCAGGCTCTCAGGGGCGTCAAAAAAACGGGTGTGACCGACCGGGAAAAACCCCAGTCGACGTAGAAAAGAATCACCGGCCAGGTTTGTGCTCTCGGTTTCTGAGGTAATTTCCTGCGCTCCCAAGACTTGAGCGCGCAGAATGGCAGTTGTCATCAGGGCGTGGCCAATGCCCTGTCGGCGCCACTGGGGATGGACGGCCGCATAGATGATACTGCGTTGGGGCGATTGGGCGAATAGCCAACCGTGGCCAACCGGGGTGTCATTGACAATGGCCAGCCAGCGATCCTGGTGCGGATCGTGTCCCCGCCATTTCAACTGTTGCTGTATCGCAGCCACGCTGGTGTGGCTGCCCACATTGTCCACCGCTTCAATCGCGGTCATTAGTGCAGACAGACCAGGGATGTCACCATCCGGATCAAAGGTTCGGATTATGGGCTGATTGGGTAGAGAATTGACCATATTTTTGCGGCAGGGGTTGGGGTTATCCAGCACCGGTTCAATCCGCATCCTCCTTATTGCAGCAACATGAGGGGCACAGGAACGAAAACCAGTAAAAAGACAATCACCATCAATACGGCTAGTGCCTTGCGCCGGCCGTCAAGCGGAGTAATCTGATCCAAGGGTTCGGCGTGGGCGCGCCCCAAAAAAAAGATCAATGCGGCCCACAGCCACCATCCTGGCCAGAAAAGTCCCAACCCCACCAGACCAATTAAAATAATGCGGACAACCTTTTTCATTTTCTGGCCGCCCAATAGAACGAAGAGTACATGGCCGCCATCCAGCTGGCCGGCGGGGATCAGATTCATGGCGGTGACCAGCAAGCCGGCCCATCCGGCCCAAGCCACCGGGTGCAAGGTCACGTCCCGCCCACCGAATGGAACCGGATGTCCGGTAAACAGATACTGTAACCAGTGCAGCAGGGGAGGTGTGGTGTAGGTGACGGGCGCTGGCAGCAATTCCCCCTTGCTGAGGTATTTGAGCAGCAGATACAGGATGGAACTGCCTTCCAGCGCCGGCGGGGCCAGACATTCGGGGGATGGGGTGGCAAAAATGTCGGTGATGGCGGTGGGCGGACAAATGATGTCCTGCGGTGGCAGGGAGGTGACGGGGGAGAGGGAGAGCCCGATCAGCAGCACGGGAATGGCCACAATTAACCCGGCCAGTGGTCCGGCTGCGCCAATATCCAGCAACTGGCGGCGGTTTTTGGGGA
>DAOQTN010000233.1:0-5103 GCA_035340555.1 Anaerolineaceae bacterium
CCGCCGAACTGATCAGCGTTGACTCGGTCCACAATGGAATGCTGACTGAGCTGACCTACAGCATTGGTCTCAAACGGCCGGACCGGGTGCAGGACTTCCTGGCCGACGTGAAGAATGTCAATGGCAATAATAAAGTCACCCTGATCGCCGGCTACAATACGACCGATCTCTAATGCACCTGGCTTTCAACGCAACCGCTTGCCAATCCAACTGGCTGCCCACGCCATCAATCTCCGAACCCATTCCGGGGTTGCCAGATGTCCCCGGACACCTGCCGGCCCCCACCCAGTGCGGTTTTTATGGGAGTTCTCATGAGCCTCAGATTTAAACGATATTATCCGCTGATCCTGTTGCTGGCTGCTGTTCTGCTGGTCCTGGCAATTGCCCTGGGTGATGTCCGGGTGATCGCCTATACCTCCCCAGGGACGGGCACATCAACAGAGGCCCGGGCTGGCGATGATATCGCCAACCCGGTTGACCTGTTCGACGAGACGGTTGTTCATTCGGTTCAAATCATCATCTCTGCAGAAAACTATGAGTCGATGCTCACCACCTATCAACAAACTGGGCTCAAGGAATACTTTCCCGCCGATGTCATCATTGACGGGGTGCCGGTCAACAATGTCGGCATCCGTCTGAAGGGTAATTCCTCCCTGCGGATGGCTGTCGGTGGTGGTGGCAGCAACCGCCCGGATGGCGATCTGCCCGGGTGGGGAGGCAATCGTCCGGAAGGCGGCCTGCCGGGCGGTGGCGAGTTCAATCCGCCGGCGGCCGGTGAATGGCCCGAGCGCCCGGGCGGCGGCTTGCCGGAATGGGCTGCGCCGCAGCAGACCCCGGCCGCGCCGGGTGAGGAAGACCCGTCTCAACCCGGGGCGTTCCTGCCCTGGGGTGGGGGGGAACCGCCGGAGATGGGGGTTGGCGGTAATCAGCCGCCGGCAGGATTTTTTGAGGGCATTGACCCGGCTGCCGGGAATGGGGGGCTCCCGCCAGGCAATGTTGCCATTCCCCAGTCTGTGGATGGCGGGGTCAAAATTCCCTACCTGATCAAGTTTGATGAATACGTGCCCGGCCAGACCTATCAGGGGCATGCCTTCCTCTCGCTGCGGACTTATGGCATGGCGTCGGATAATTCCATGCTGCAGGAACCGGTCACCAATGCCATGTTCCGCCTGGCCGGTCTCCCGGCGACCCGGACATCCTATGCCGGTCTGCAAATCCAGGACGAACCCGAGACCCTGTATGTACTGTCAGAGGTTTTAAATGACGAGGCTTACCTGGAACGTCATTTCAGCAATCCGAATGGGGTTCTGTTCAAGGCGGAATTGGGCTCCAGTCTGGCTTATGTGGATGAGGATCCCAGTTCCTACACCAGCAGCTTTTCCCAGGAAACCCGGGAAAATGACGCCGACTACGCCGCCCTGATTGATTTTGTCCGCTTTATTGACCAATCCGACGAAGCCATTTTCGAGCGGGATCTGCCCAATTATCTGGACATTGAGTCTTTTGCCACCTATCTGGCGCTCAATGATTTATTGGTCAACACGGACTCGCTGATTGGCATGAACAACAATTACTACCTGTATTATGATGACATTCAGGAACGCTTTACCCTGCTGTATTGGGACGGCAATGAAAGTCTGGGTAAACTGGCCGGGGGGAACAATACAACCTTTGATCTGTACTTTGCATCAGGCTCGGGGATGGGACCCGGAGCGCGCGGCATCGGCGGGAGAAACACCCTGCTGGAACGCTTTATGGCCATTCCGGCATTCAAAGCCTTGTATGAATCCAAGCTCCAGCTGGTCTACGATCAGGTCTATCGTTCCGGTGCCATCACCCAGCAGGTTCAGCAGTATGCTGATCTTGTCCGTGCCGCCAATGCGGAACGTAGCTTGGTCCCAGCGGATTCCTATGAGACCTCCGTGGCCTCGGTGCTGGCATTTATCAGCGGCCGGGAGGTCTATCTGGAGACCACCGACCTGCTGGGCGGCCAGTAAGACGGTCCCGCCACCGGATTGGATTTTGCCCTTGACACTGGCTGAACGTTAAACAATCCCCCGGTCGCTTTCGTGACGGACTTTTATTGGCAACAACTCATCTGGTGCCGGCCGGCGCCACTTTTAGAATCCGGTTGCTGCTATCAGGGACCCTGGCAATCCGGTCAGGATCCCGGCAACGCGGTCAGGATCCCCGCAACGCGGTCAGGATCCCCGCAACGCGGTCAAGATCCCGGCAGATCACATTCTGATCAGCGGGATTGACGCGGGCGCCACCCTGATTTGACCCGGGCGGCTGTTACGGGTGGGGATAAATCGCATTCTGATCCGGCGAGTCGGGCATGTACAGTACCCAGGCGGGCTGCCCCGGCGCCAGGGCCGGCCCGGGTGTGTTCAGCGTACTGACGGTGCCTTCCCAACTCTGTCCGTTGTAAACGAAGCCATACCGGATGGTCCAGGGATGCCGGTTGTTGATCGCAACCGACAAATTTTCATCCACAGCCAGGACCTGTCCCCGGGTGGTCTGGCCTGACTGCAGCACGGTCACGATTTTGTGCTTCTCCTGGTAGCGCTGGTATCCCAACACCATACCCCCACCCAGCAGCACCAATCCCAGCAAAGCAAAGGGCAGCCCCACAAACGCGGTGATAATCCCCGCCGTCAGGCCCAGGCCGACAATCCCGAAAATGAATCCCACCATGGCCAGCACGCCAGCGGCAATGGATAATCCATCCGTGGCCATCAGCCGCCAGGTATATGCGGAAGAAATCGTGCGCGGCGGGGGTGGTGGCGCTGGCGGTGGGTATGGCGCCTGATCCGGCGTGCCACCCCCGGCCGGGTGTTCGGTCTGGACTGGCGGGGGCAGGGGCCCGCCGCAGTTTTTACAGTTGGATTGAAATTCCACATAGCTCGTGCCGCACCAGGGACAGGTAATCATGCCTTTTTCTCCTTTGACCTGCTGGCGCGCAGTGCGTCCAGCCGGGGTTTGTTTTCATAGGGCAGAATGAAATTTTGATAATCAGCTTCCGGTACCGCCCGGCCAATCCGTTGTTCCACCTCCTGCCGCGTGACCAAGCGCTCAGCCAGTTTTTCACACGCGAGCACATCACATTCGGCACAGTGAGCCAGCCCGTGCGTCATGACGCAGGGCCGCACCGGGCAGGACACATCAATCAAGCGGTGCGGGGCCGGGCTCAGGCAGCCATCGCAGATGATTTCCGCCGGCGGGATCCGAAAGCCAAAATAGGCAAACCAGCCATCACTCAATTTTTGCGGGTTGTCCGGGTTGGCTGCAACATTTGGCCGGTAGGCCAGACATAAATCGCAGCGATAACCACAACGGGTCAGGATGGGGTTCATGGGTCAACCTCGCACCAGCGAACAGGGATCAAACCGGTGGGAGGCCTCAATCAGGGATTGCAAATCATCCCAGGGGGCATGGTCGTAATCATAAATCGGCAGGTGACGCATTGCCAGCTGTGTGCCCACCAGCAGCCTCTGGGGATCCGGCAGGAAAGCGCCGTGGGCAAAGGCCACCTGGATATGGTCCGGCAGGATACGAATTTGGCAGATCCCGGCCTTGACTGGCCCACCGCGCGCAGCCTCAAAGTAGACCGCCCCGTTGTGCCGGAGCACTTCGGTTGCTTGAGGGGCGATTTGCACGACCAGATTGCGGACTTCGCTGGCGATATCCAGCAGGTGCCCCGGGACATGGCTGAAATGCTCCAAAAATTCACGCGATGACAGCATGGCTGCAGCCAATTTTCTTCTACCGGCAGGGGTAATCCCCATCGTAAATGGTCAGTTCATCCCCTTTGGCCTTAAACCAGATCCCCAGTTTTTCACCCAGCGGTGTGCGGTAAAACTGTGCCTGGATGGTCCCGGCCCCTGCTGGGCCGGAAACGCGGGTGGAAAAGCTGCCCTGCCGCACCCCGCCGCCGCTTTCAAAGAAACCCGTCCAAGCAAAAAAGCCAGGTGATACCGGTTCTCCGGTGATGGCAACTACCTGGCGGTCGTGCGTCACGGTCTGGATCACGCAGCGGTATTCAGGTGTGGTTTTGATTGAAAATCCAAAGATGAATAACATGAAGATGGGCAGCACCGCCCCGGTGATCAGCGCCACCCCAATTTTCCCCAGCCGCTTCATATCAACCCGCGGCAGCACGCCCTGAGGTTCGAGATTAGCATTCAAAATATTGCTCCTGCATATAACGCCGGCAAAAATAGGAACGGATTCTACTTTGATTATAGGATGATTATCCGATAGGTCAAGCACCTGGGGCGCCGGTAATTCCACCAAAACCCTCCCTCAAATCAACACACCAACAGGCCAGTGGGTCCACTTTGTCCTCTGCACGCAGCAGTGAGCTTGCCATTCTGCACTAAGCGTAACGGCAGGCAAGGCACTGCTGTCAAAGAAAATATCATTCTTTAGCATCGTTTTCCTGGTAATATCGTTCGCGTTCAACGGTCCGGGTGTTCAACAGATCGTCCTGCGAGACTCTTTCAACCGCGAGGTTTTCCGCTGCCTGATCACCCAGTCGATCAACCTGCAATGAGCGCGGGGTGGGCAGGAAAGCTCCAGCCCCCATATCAATCAACGGGAAGACAGCGCCATCCGCCACACCGTATTTGGTGCGGGGATCCACCCGGAGGGTGAAATTACCCGTCTGGCGAACCCGAATCGTGCGGATTGGCATTGTTCAGTCCATCTCCTTTCTGAAATTTCCGGACTTCGGAACTTCGCTTTTATGCCATCTTTTTGCGCAGGCAATTCAACGGACGCTTGTGCCAAATGCTCTTGTCACCCGGCAAAACCTCAGCCGGGTGATCCTGGACCCTGTCAAATTGTCTGCCGGATTTCTGGACCCTGTCAAATCTTCTGCCGGGTGATCCTGGACCCTGTCAAATCTTTCGCTGTCACCACCCTCAGGGTCCCCGTGACGTTCTCCGTGCTTTTAGGGGAGGGAGAATGGCATCGAACAATTGGGTGGTGGTTCATGAAGCGGTATAATTACCCCATCGGCAGACCCTGTCAGGGAGGCCTGTCAGGAGACCCAGCCAGGAGATTTTTCCCTCATGTTTGATCGCTCCCTCAAAACAGCCA
>DAOQTN010000234.1:0-5100 GCA_035340555.1 Anaerolineaceae bacterium
TGTTTATAGCATTGGCACGATCAGCGGCACGGAAATCATAAAACGGATTGCCATGGAGTTCTCAGTTCATCCACGCTTGCTGCTGGCGCTGCTTGAATATGAATCGGGTTGGGTTTACGGTAATCCTATCACAAAGCAGGCAACCAATTATCCTCTCGGCTTTGTTTTGGAGGGACATTTAGGCTTGTATAGACAGCTGGTTTATGGTGCAGGCCTGTTGGGCAGCGGCTATTATGGCTGGAGGGAAGGCACAACAGTCGCGCTGCAGTTTCCGGATGGTGAGAAACTGCGTATGGCAGCCAACCTGAACTGCGGGACAGTTGGCTTAATGTCATATTTTGCCCAAAAAGAAAATCGGGATGAATGGAGCAATACGCTCTATGGCGAGCATGGTTTTTTGGCTACATATGAGGCGATGTTTGGCAACCCCTGGTTGACTGCGCAGTCGTTTGAACCCTTGTTTATTCCTGATCTTCTGCAGCCGGAACTGATTCTGCCGTTTGAACCGGGGGTGACCTGGTCTTATACTGGCGGGCCGCACGCGGCCTGGGGTGCGGCAGAAGTGCGGGCGGCACTTGACTTCGCACCGCCCAGCGAGGATGTGGGCTGTTTACCGAATCGCGAATGGGTTGTGGCATCAGCGGCAGGTTTGGTCGTGCGGTCCGAGAATGGAGTGGTCGTTCTTGACCTGGATGGGGATGGCATCGAGCAAACTGGCTGGAACTTGGTTTACCTGCACATCAGCACCACTGGCCGGGCAAGGCTGGGAAGCTGGTTGAACGCCGGCGATCGCGTCGGGCACCCATCCTGCGAAGGTGGGCGCTCCACAGGGACACACCTTCATTTCGCGCGTAAATATAACGGTGAGTGGGTACCGGCGGAAGGTCCGCTGAGTTTTGACCTGGAGGGCTGGAAGGCCAAAGCGGGGACCAATATTTATCAGGGTTGGCTGATTAGGGGTGAAGAAATCATCCGCGCAAATCTATGTGGAACGGCGACCTCGCATGTTTCGCGCACGCAATAATTAATTTTTCAGGCTATGGTATAACCATCACTTGACCCCCGTAATCATTGGGGACAAGGTATGAAAAAATTATTGTTCTATAAAATGACCCTGGCGCTGTTGGTATTGACGTTGATCACCGGTTGCGCTTCAGAAAGACCTGTTTATATCGTTGCCCAGCAAAAAACGGCTGAGGCGATCGGGCAGCCGACTTCGACGCCATTCGCGGAAAGGCCAGTTTACGCTCCGGGAACGATCGTAGATTACATTGCTCAAAGCGGAGATACCCTGCCGCTGCTGGCGGCGAGATTTGGTTCGAGCGTTCAGGAAATCCGCATTGACAACCCACAGATTCCGGATGACGCGACCAGCATGCCGCCCGGTTTCCCGATGAAAATGCGGATCTATTACAAACCATTCTGGGGATCGCAATATCAGATTATTCCGGACGCGGCTTTTGTCTATGGCCCTGACGCGATTGACTTTGACCTGAGAGCTTTTCTCGATTCAACCCCCGGGTGGTTTAAAACTTCTGAGACTTATTTTCAAGACGAACATCGTGACGCTGCAGAAGCCATTCGATGGCTTTGCGAGAATTACAGCCTGAACCCAAAGATGCTGTTGGCCCTGGTTGAGTTTCAGACTGGGGCGTTATCAAACCCGGTACGCCAACCGGAGTTAGAAAACAGCTTCATGGGGTTTCGGAATTACCATCGCGGAGTATATCTGCAGCTTTCTTTCATCAGCAACCTGCTGAATGACGGTTATTACCGTTTCAGAACCGGCGACCTGTTAAGGATTGACCACCTGGACGGCAAGCTCGAAAATGTAGACCCCTGGCAAAACGCAGCGACAGTCAGCCTGCAAAACTATTTCTCGCAATTGTTGGATGGGGACGATTATCAATTCGCTATCGGTCCGGATGGATACGCCAAGACCTTTCAAAGGCTTTTTGGAGACCCCTGGCGGCGCAACACGACGGTGATTCCGGGCAGTTTGCGTCAACCCGAACTGATTTTGCCGTTCAGATCAGGGGCCACTTGGGCATATACCGGAGGACCACACACAGGTTGGGGGACGTTGAGGCCTTACGCGGCGATTGACTTCGCTCCGCCAACAGAGTCGCAGGGGTGCGTGCCGACAAATGAATCCGCGGTCGCTGTGGCGGACGGGATTGTGGCGCGGACTGATGTGGGCACGATTATGCTTGATTTGGATGGTGATGGCGATGAACGTACCGGATGGGTGATTTTGTATCTTCACCTGTCTGAGACCGGACGTCTGAAGGTAGGTACGCGAGTGAAAAAAGGAGATCCGTTGGGAAAGCCGTCTTGCGAGGGTGGTATCGCGACGGGAACTCACCTGCATATCGCGAGAAAATATAACGGGGAGTGGATCCCAGCGGTGGGTTACCTGCCTTTTAATCTGTCAGGATGGGTGCCGGTTGAGGGAAATCGCGCTTACGAGGGCACTTTGGTGAGGGGCAATGAAGTGAGAGTGGCGAGCGTAAAGTCTGACTCAGCCAGCCTGATCTCGTCGGATTAACGTCACAGCAGCCGCTTCTTGTCAAATCTCAATTGTAAAAATAGGCGTCTCGCCGAAGCACAGCCGGGGCCGCCTCGCAGGGAGTTTTATTCCACCGCACAGATATATCAAAATGGACGACCCTCAGATCGTCCATTCTTGTCAGTGTGAGTCTTTCTTACAGGCCTAAATCATGCGGATTGACAGCTGAACCATTGTATTTGATCTCGAAGTGCAAATGTGGGCCCGAGGAGTTGCCTGTTGAGCCCATATAGCCGATTACCTCGCCAGCATTGACAGCTACGCCGCATGCTTTTGTGATGCCGTTTTCCAGCAGGTGGCCGTAGAGGCTAAGATAGCCATTGCCATGGTCAATGACAACTGTATTGCCGTACCCTCGGGTTGACCATCCGGAGTAGATAACCACACCGCTGTCTGCCGCGAAGATGCTGTAGCCGGAACGCCCAGCGTAGTCAAGGCCGTTATGAGTCGGCGGGGTGAACTCATAGCCTGAAATCCAATGCTCTGTAGTGGGGAACTGCCAGGCGCCGGTGCCGACCTGCCAGGCGGTGCTGTTGCAGGCAAAAATGCCCAGATAAGATACATTGGGATGGTTGCCAACACCATTGTCAGTCGTCGAAACCGGAGAAGCCCAGGTAACAGGAGGACGCGTTCCACCAGGAACGAAGAGCATGGAACCTTGTCGGATCGTTGGATGAACAGGGTCGAGCAACGCCTCGGGAGCGATCTTGTTGAGCGGCTCGTTGAGGATTTGGCTGCGCTCAACTTTATAGAACTCTGAGATGACATCCATGCTTTCGCCTTTGATGTAGCCATGCAGGGTGCCGTCTCGAGGCAAAATGAACAGCCTCTGGCCAGGAAAGATGCCGTCTGGAGTGTCGCCAATCAGATAACGGTTGGACCATAAAACTGTTTCAGGCGTGAGGCCAAATTTATCCGCGATGGTAAACAGAGTGTCGCCAGACTCGGTCATGTAGGTTTCGATGCCCTCACGAGGGGCTGCGCTCCCTGATTGCTTTGCCTCTGGCAGTGAACGTAAGAAAGCGCGCGCGGCATAAGTGAGCAATCCATCCGCGGTTAAGGTCTCAGGACGGGTGCCTCCGGGAATGATGAGCATCGTGCCAGCCTTAATATTGGGGAGGCTTAAATCGCCCAATTCCGCGCGGTTAAGATGATTGGGCGGATAGTCGATAATCGCGTCAGGCGTGACGCCAAAATATTCAGAAACGCCATTCAGGCCATCACCGGCGTGCCACTCGTAATAGACGCCGTCAACCGGCAAGATATAAATCGTACGGCCCGACACAAATTCCTTCGGGTCTGAACCGATGCCGTTGAGGTTGAAATTGCCCCAATAGATGGTTTCGGGCGCCAGGTTGAATTTGTCGGCGACTGAGTAAATTGTGTCGCCTTCCACCATCGTGTAGCTGATCACCTCGCTGCGCGGCGTTGTTGTGGGCATGATGGCGGTTTCGGGAATTGGCGTCAACTCTGGGGAGGTTGTCAGTGTGGGTTCAAAATGACTGACAACCGGGTCATACATGGGTTGTGTGCTGGTGGGGGTCGGTAGAACCGCTGGCGCTGATTTGGGGCTCACCAGCCAATAAACCAGCAGGAACAAGGCAACCAGGATTAGCCCAAGCGCAATTAGATAACCAGTTTGTCTGAACCAGGGTTGAGGGCTGGGCGCCTCAGGCAACTGGTCAGAGTGAATAGGATCCAACTCGTCTGATGTTAGATCGGCAGATGATGGTTCGACGGGCAAGTTATGTTTTTTAGTCATATTTACTCCGTTTGGCATGTTAATCGCAAACTACTCTCTCGTCAAGTTTCAGAAGAAAAGGGATTGAAAGGAAGTTATTGCTTGAAGAAACGGTCGGTGATTGATTTGATATCAGCCGATGAGTGGCGGCTGATTGCCGTGAAAAAGTCGTCACGGGTGGAAATTTTGTAGGTGTTGGTGATGGCATAATCCTTAAGAAAAGCAAAAAAAGCCTCATCGCCAATTGTGTTGCGCAGTTCCTGCATAAAGATGGCGCCCCTTAGGTAAACAGCAAGACGGTAAGGTTCGTAGCCACCCGGAGTTTCAATATCACTGTTGACATAGCCTTCGGGCGACCAGCCGTGGATGCGGTTACGCCACCACCAGTCCACGAGATCGGGATAATAACGCTCATAGTAAAGCAGTTCTCCGTAGGTGCAGAGCGCTTCATCCAACCAAGGCTCGCGGGCCTGGTCATTGCCGACCTGGCTGTAGAACCACTGGTGCAGGATTTCATGCGGAGCTAACATGGCCAGGTTGGTCTTGGGCCCATTATAAAAGTCAAAAACTCCGTAGCTGATCATCACCATGCCGTCCATCTCCATGTTGTGGAGGTAGTCGGCGACGACAATGGAAATCAGCGGCCGCGGATAGGGGTAAAAGAGCTCGCCATAAAGTTTGATGGCATTGACGCCAAGCTCAAGCACGTCTTTGCCGGTCTTTTGGTTGTTAATGAAGCTGTAAGAACGCACGGTCACGCCGCCTTCGGTGACTTCATTGATGAAATAGC
>DAOQTN010000235.1:0-5095 GCA_035340555.1 Anaerolineaceae bacterium
CCAATAATTCACTGACACGGACCGCATCACGCGTGGCGCGCAATTCGGCCAGGCGAGCGCGGGCTCCCTGTTCGATGGAAGGATCCACTGCCAGACGTTCAAGCTCCAGTTTTTCCTCCACCTGGTAAGCGTTAACACCGACCACAATCTGCTCACCGGATTCCACCTCGCGCTGATAACGATAAGCCGCATCCTGGATCTCACCCTGCATATAGCCGTTTTCAATGGCCGCCAAGGCCCCGCCCATTTCATCAATCTTGCGAATATATTCCATGGCACGGTTGCAGATTTCATCTGTCAGGTATTCAACAGCATAAGACCCGGCCAGAGGATCAATGGTATCGGCAGCGCCGGTTTCGTTGGCAATGATTTGCTGGGTACGCAACGCAATGCGAACCGATTTTTCTGTGGGCAGCCAAAGCGCCTCATCCATGCTGTTGGTGTGGAGGGACTGGGTCCCGCCCATGACCGCGGCCAGAGCCTGAACCGCCACCCGGACAATATTGTTCTCAGGTTGCTGGGCTGTCAGAGTCGAGCCGCCGGTCTGGGTATGAAAACGCAACATCCAGGATTTGGGATCCTGGGCATTGAAGCGGTTACGCATGATCTGAGCCCACAGGCGGCGGGCGGCGCGGAATTTTGCCACCTCCTCAAGGAAATTGCTGTGGGCGGCAAAGAAGAACGACAGTTGCGCGGCGAATTTATCCACTTCCTGCCCCGATTCAATTGCCGCCTGCACATAGGCGATGGCATCAGCCAAGGTGAATGCAACCTCCTGCACCGCAGTGGAACCAGCCTCGCGGATGTGATAACCGGAAATGCTGATGGTATTCCAATTGGGCACATTGGTGGCGCAATACTGGAAGGTATTGGTGATAAGTCGCAGCGATGGCTTGGGTGGGAAGATGTAGGTCCCGCGGGCTACGTACTCCTTAAGCACGTCATTTTGAATCGTGCCCCGCAGTGCTTTTTCCGCCACGCCCTGCCGGCGCGCCACAGCAATATACATGGCCAGCAGGACAGCTGCCGGGGCATTGATGGTCATGCTGGTGGAAACTTTGTCCAACGGGATCTCTCTGAATAGAGTTTCCATTTCGCGGCGGGAAGAGATCGAAACACCAACCTTCCCTACCTCACCAATGGCCATGGGATCATCCGCATCATAGCCAATTTGGGTGGGCAGGTCAAAGGCCACTGAAAGGCCCGTCTGCCCTTGTTCCAGCAAATAGCGATAGCGGCGGTTGGATTCTTCGGCGGTGGCAAAACCGGCGTACTGGCGCATGGTCCAGAAGCGGCCGCGGTACATGGTGGGCTGCACACCGCGGGTGAAGGGATATTCACCAGGAAGTCCCAGCGATTCCATGTAATCTGCCTCCCGCGGCAGCGCCACCCGCGGCAGCGGAATCTGCGATGGAGAGGTAAATTCAGCCTTGCGTTCCGGGTTCTTCTTGATGACCGGCTGCACCACCTGTTCTTCCCATCGTTTGCTTTCGGATTCAAGGTCCATTTTTTCCTCATTTTTAGAATACTGTCAGTTTTCGACCCCAGCCTGGGGAAGCGAGTATACATTCTAAAGTATACCCGAAGGCTGCCCAAATCGGGGATGAGAAACTTATGGTAAACTTACGATAATCCTCACAACCTGAAGTTTGCATCCATGACACCATTTCTGCAACTTGTACTGGTTCTGGCCATCATCCTACTCACCGCAAAAACAGCGGCCTACATCAGCACCCGACTGGGACAGCCGGCTGTACTGGGGGAATTAATCGTCGGTCTCCTGCTGGGACCAACACTTATCGACCTGACCCACATGGTGGTCATTACCGACCTTCACCTCGGTGAAATCGTTGCCGAGTTAGGGGAATTGGGTGTCCTGGCGTTAATGTTCCTGGCCGGTCTGGAATTGGAACTGCGCGATCTGACAAAGTCGGGACGGGTGTCAGCCTTGAGTGGCGCGTTGGGGGTCATCGTGCCGGTTGGCCTTGGACTAATTGTCGGTGAACTTGGCGGCATGGATTTCTCTCATGCCATGTTCCTGGGATTGACCTTGGGCGCAACCAGTGTGAGCATTTCTGCACAGACTTTAATGGAAATGAAAATGCTGCGCAGCCGGGTGGGTCTGGGACTCTTGGGCGCCGCCGTATTTGACGACGTGCTGGTCATCCTGCTGCTCTCGGGATACTTGGCCCTGGAAAGCGGGGGCAGTGGTCTGCAAATTTTGCTGGTGTTGGGCAAAATGATTGCTTTCCTGGGTCTGTCGGTGGTGGTCGGGCTCTGGGGACTGCCGGTCATCACCCGGGCTACTGCCAAACTTCCCATCAGCCAGGGAATACTGACCCTGGCTCTGGTGGTGATGATGATTTATGGCCTGGCGGCCGAGATCATCGGCGGCATGGCAGCCATCACCGGGGCTTTCATTGCTGGTTTGATGTTTGCCCGGACGCCTGAAAAAGCCAATATCGAGAAGGGTCTGCATGCCCTGGCCTATAGTTTTCTGGTACCGATTTTCTTCATCAATATTGGGCTCAATGTCAATTTGCGGGAGATGGGGCTGAACGTGTTGTGGCTGTTCCTGGGGATTTCCGCCGTGGCCATCTTGGGAAAAATCATTGGAGCCGGGGCAGGAGCCCGGCTGGGAGGGTATTCCTGGCGGGAAGCCCTGCAAATGGGGATTGGCATGGTGTCACGCGGTGAAGTGGGACTGATCGTGGCCAAAGTGGGCCTGGATCAGGGATTGTTAAGCACTGAAATATTCTCGGCGATTGTTGGCATGGTGCTGGTGACCACACTGGTCACACCGCCAATGTTGCGAACGGCTTTTCATCCACCGCGCCAGGCGCGGCCCAAACCGGCAGAGCCGGAAGTAAGTGAACACAAGGAGACTGCGTAATGTTTTTCGTTCTGTTTGTGCTGCACGATACCGACGCGCTCAACGACGTACTGACCGCTTGGGAAGAATGCGGTGTCAGTGGGGTGACCATTCTACCCAGCACCGGGCTGGCCCGATTTCGTCAGAAAGGCGGGTTGCGAGAAGACCTGCCCTTGATCCCCAGCATTGATGATCTGACCGAACACATTGAGAATACCAACCGCACCCTCTTCACCATTGTCAATGACCAGGAAATGGTTGACCGGGTGCTTGCCGCCACAGAAGCTGTCACCGGCGATCTGGATCTACCCAATACAGGCATTCTGGTGGTCATGCCCATGGTTCAAGCCAAAGGCTTGAATCGACGGATTTAGATTTCGCCTCACTTCAAAATCGGTACTCAAAACGCGCCTCGGGCGTGGCATTTTTGTGTACAATCAAATCATTCCCAGGATTTGATGTGCTGGATTCAGGAGGATTGTGATGAGCAAAAATCATGACCACGTGAAGAAACACGCGCCGCGCACAAGGTTGCCAAGTTGGCTAAACGAAGACTGGTTGTCAGTCATTCTGGCTTTTGTCATCATCCTTTTAGCTGCCATTGGACTGCTCGGTCCCAATGGCCTTCATATTCGATTCTAGGAGGCAGCCATGGGCAACTCTCGATCGCATACTGGAAAGGTTTCCTCCTGGCCGCTGGGCGCGCGGATTATGGTTGGTCTGGCGCTGGTGGTCGGATTGGCCATTACCGCTTGGGCCATCACGCAGTGGATCTACAAACAAACCCTGCCATTCAATATCCCTGGCAAGGTGCTGGAGTATCCACTCTGGGCACTGCTGGTGGGGCTGTTGGGTAATCTGGTGCTCAAGCTGCTTAACTTGAAAGAAACCCTGCGACCCGGCATTCGGACCGAATTATTTCTCAAGATTGGTCTGGTGCTGCTGGGTGCAGGAATCAACCTGGCGCTGATCGCCAAAGCCGCCGGGGGGGCAATTTTACAAACCCTGGTGATCATGCCCACCGTTTTCTTCTTCTCGTGGTGGCTGGGCCGGAAGTTTGGCCTGGATGAGAAACTGCGCGCGGTGATGTCCACTGCCGTCTCCGTTTGTGGTGTCTCGGCAGCGATTGCCGCGGCAGGATCCGTTTCGGCAAAAAAAGAGCAGGTCAGCTACATCACCACCTTGGTGATTCTGGTGGCCCTGCCCATGATGGTGCTGACCCCGCTCCTGGCGGGGGCCATGCATCTTTCGGACCCGGTTGCCGGCGCCTGGTTTGGCGGCAACATCGACACGACCGCGGCGGTGGTGGGGGCTGGAACGATCTATAGTGAAGGAGCCCAAAATATCGCCGCCATCGTCAAATCCACCCAAAACACTCTGATCGGTCTGGTGGCTTTCCTGCTGGCACTCTGGGCGGCTTCTCACGACCCTCAAACCCACGGCAAACCCAGCGGCAAGGTGATCTGGGATCGCTTCCCCAAATTTGTGCTGGGATTTGTGCTGGCATCCGTCCTTTTTTCATTGGGCGTCATTGATGGTGGCAAAGGCACTGCCATTGATGCATTGAAGAACTGGGCGTTCACGCTGGCCTTCGTGTGCATGGGGTTGGAATTTTCAATCCGCGAAGTGCGCAAGATGGGCTGGCGGCCGGTCATCGTCTTCCTGATTGTGACCATATTCAACTCGCTGGTCGGTTTGGGATTGGCGTACCTCATCTTCACCTGGCTGATGCCAATTTAACTTCCGATCGCCGTCCAGTTCATTTGAGTGAGACAAAATTAGTTCCATCATCAGGAAGACGCACAGCGGTGCAAGCCCTGACAAGGTCGACGCAAAGGAGATTTGTCATGAACATCTGGCGTATGCTCATGGTGTTGGCAGTATTTTGGGGTTTGGTGGCGGCAGCCGGCATGCCACCGTCGGTTCGCGCCGAACAGATCCAGGCCGTTAATTTTACCGGCATGGTGTCGGACGGCAGCGGCCACGGCTACCCGCTGGCCGCCCAAGTGATTGCAAATAATGGCACACAGGATTTCATCACTTACACCAATCCCTTGGACGGTACATTTATCACCCCCCTTGAGGAGGGGCTCTATACCGTAACCATCATCCCCTTTCTGGAAGGTTACATGCCCTATGTGCAGTCCGGGGTGGATGTTTCCCAGCCCCTTAACGTCGCCTTGCAGGTTTCCCCCAGTTGTGAAGCGCCAGGATACGGCCCCT
>DAOQTN010000236.1:0-5067 GCA_035340555.1 Anaerolineaceae bacterium
ATGCTGGCAAAATCATCCGGTCCCTGAACCGTTTGAATGTTGAAGCGGCGGTACATGCCCTTGGCGGGAACACCTTGCTCAAATACAACCATGCTGCCCACCGAGGCCGTGCCCTGGGTGTTTGAAATATCATAGCATTCGATCCGGTTGGGAGGCTCCGGCAGGTGTAGGGCCTGCTGCAGTTCAGCCAGCGCCTCAGTCTGTCGGTTGGTATCCGCCTCCCATTGCTGCCGCAGGGCCCGCAGAGTCTCGGTGGCATTTTCAGCCGCCATTTCCATCAATTCCTGGGCGGGGCCCTGGCGGGGGACGCTGATTTCCACTTTGTTGCAGTTGGGGCGGCTGCTTAACCATTGCTCAATGATGCGGGCTTCTTCGATCTCGTTGGGCAGCATCACCTGACAGGGCACGGTGGCCGCCTCGGCATAAAACTGTTTAATGAACTGGCCAATCACCTCGCTGTCAGCGGCCTCCGCAGCCCCTTCAAGGATGAAATATTCCCGGCCAATCAATTTGCCACTCCGAATGAAGAATATTTGGACACAGGCCTCGCCCTCAGAACGGGCCATGGCAATGACATCCGAATCGATTTTCTCGCTTGATACCACTTTTTGCTTTTCAACCACCCGGTCAATGGCGGCAATCTGATCGCGCAATGCCGCAGCGCGCTCAAAACGCAGCTCTTCTGCAGCCTTTTCCATTTGCAATTGCAGACGTTCAACCACGGCTTCGGTGCGCCCCTCCAAAAACTGACACAGATCCTCAATCATCGCCCGGTAGCCGGCCTGGTCAACGACTCCGATACACGGTCCGCTGCAAAGCTTGATGTCAAAGTAAAGACAGGCGCGGGTGTCTCGACCAGTGATATCCCGGTCACAGGTCAAATAAGGAAAGATGCGCCGCAGCACATCCAGGGTTTGATGGACCGCCCAGACACTGGTGTACGGCCCGTAGTAGCGGGCACCGTCCTCAACCATCTGCCGGGTGACCGTCACCCGGGGAAAGGGGGTATTCCAATGGACCTTGATGTAGGGATAGCGTTTGTCATCCTTTAACCGGACATTGAAGCGCGGGCGGTGCTTCTTGATCAGGTTCATTTCCAGAATCAGCGCTTCCAGTTCCGAGCCAACCACAATCCATTCAATCTCGGCTATCTGGCGGACCAGTTGTCGGGTTTTGGCTTCCTTACCGGCGCTGTCATGGAAATATGAACGCACCCGATTACGCAAATTGATCGCCTTACCCACATAAATAATCTCGCCGGCGGCATTATGCATGATATAGCAGCCGGGCTGGGGGGGCAGGGTATCCAATATCTGCTGGATGTGTTCGGGAATGGCTTTCATGATTTCTGGTGACGGAAATTTCTGGCGATAGGGGGTGTGGCGATAGGGGGGGTGGCGATAGGGGGTTTGGCAGCAGGGGTTTGGCGGCAGGGGGGATGACGGCAGGGGATTCCCAGGAAGCGTCTTTCTGGTTGAGGTCTTCCTGGGAGAGCTTTCCAGAGGGGGGCTTTGGGGTGAAGATTTTCCAGGGGAAACTACTGGTTCGGGGTATAAACCGCTCAATCCAGAGACCAGAAGTCTCCTCCATGGATTGGGTCAATTATAGCCCACTCAGCCAAATCAATCTGTCATCAATCATCTGGAAAAAGCGCCGGCTTGGGGTAAGATATCCGGAGAAACAGTTGACGGCAAAATCGCGTCAGCCGACCCCGCAATTCCCGGACCAACGGCCTGGCCAGACACCGCCCAGCCGCTCACGCCAAGATGTGGTTGGGGATTACAGACCGCCTTCTGTGGCCGCGGTTCCGGCAGGACAATCAGCCTGCGCTTGACTGCCATTGCAGCTTAATGGCCCTGACGGCTCAGCCCAGGCTCTTCGGGCCAAATGAGCCGGGCAGCAGTCCTGCAACCGTAGTTTCGCTGACCAGCCGGCCCTCGGCATCGGCAATATAGACAATGGTATCCAGGCCAAACTCAGCCAGGACCTGGCGGCACGAACCGCAGGGCGAACCGCCATTGGCGGTCACCACTGCAATGGCCACAAATTCCCGTTCACCTTCCGAAACCGCCTTAAACACAGCCACCCGCTCGGCACAAATGCCGTCGGGATAAGCTGCATTCTCAATGTTCACACCTTCATAGATCTTGCCGGAGGCCGTTAGCAATGCCGCACCCACCGCATAATGGGAATATGGGGCATAAGCCCAATGACGCGCTGCGGCGGCGGTTTCGATCAACTGTTGACATAATTCCTTGTTTGGGGTTGACATGGGGTTACTCCTCGGAGCTCTGCGTGGGGGGTTGACGGCGGGCGCGCACCCGGCGAATTCGCCGCCAGCTGACCTGTTCAATGGTTAATAACCAGTCAGCAACGGGCAGATGCTCGCCCTGCAGCGGCACCCGGCCCAAAACGCCGTAAATATAGCCACCCAACGTATCAGCTAGGTCTTTGGGCAGATCTGTCTCCAGGGCGGCATTAACATCATCAAGATCGACGCGTCCGGCAAAGATATACTCGTCATCAGTGATGCGCTCAAAATCGGCAGTTTCGCCGGTATCATATTCATCCCGAATCTCACCCACAATTTCTTCAACGATATCTTCCAGTGTCACCAATCCAGCTGTGCCACCATACTCATCCACCACAACAGCCATGTGCACCCGCCGGGCCTGCATTTCAGCCAGCAGGTCATCCACTTTTTTGGCCTCGGGCACGAAATAGGGGGGACGCAGCAAGGGACGAAGACTGAAATGATCACCAGGATTCAGGCTGTAACGCAGCAAATCCTTGGCATAAAGCAACCCAATGATATTATCAATACTGCCGTCATAGATGGGAATGCGCGAATGACCGCTGTCGGTCAACGCCGAGACAAGCTGATTCAAGGATGTATCCACATCCATCGCCAGAACATCCATGCGTGGCACCATCACTTCACGGGTTATCGTATCGCCGAACTCAAAGATCGAGTAGATCATCTGCCGTTCGCCTTTTTCCAAGCCCCCTTCCGATTGGCCGACCTCCACCCAGGTTTTTAGTTCATCCTCTGTTACCGCACCAATCCGGCGCTCCAAATGGGGCGCCCGTCCCAGAATGCCAATCATTAAACCGGTGGCCGGACTGAGCAGCCCATCCACAATGACGGCCAAACCAGACAATCGCATCGCCCAGGTTTCTGGCCGGGCCGCCAGCCCGCGTTCAAGCCAAAATTCCAGCACAATGACCACCAGGACACCCGCCAACAAAATCAACAAATTCGTCCAGACACTCATCTCCGAGGCACTGGTCAGCAGGACCCAGGTCAAGGTACCGGCCAGCAGGAAATGGGTCAGTGCCAGCGATAGACGGACTGTGGCCCGGGTGCGGGGTTTCTCCAGCAGTCGCAGTGTGCGGTCAACACCCGGTGAGCGTTCTTCGCGCAAGTCAAGCAATTGGGGCAATCGCGCATTAATCAAACTGGCGCGCACCGCGGCAAACAACAGATCAAGCAGGAAAAGGGCTGCCAGTAGGATCCAGGGCAGGGGGTTATTCACTAGGGGTATGCCTTCTCAACGGGCGGGCGGGAACACCCACCACAACTTCACCGGGAGCGACATCGTGCGTCACCACGGCCCCCGCCCCGGTTCGCGACCCAGGACCAAGTTTAATGGGCGCCACGAGCATGGTGTCACTGCCGACGAAAACGTCATCACCAATCTCAGTCGGGTGCTTGTGTTCGCCATCATAATTGCAGGTGATGGTTCCCGCACCAATGTTGACATTGGCGCCAATTGTGGCATTGCCAATATAGGAGAAGTGCCCCATCTTGGTGCCGGGCCCCAGTATCGAGTCCTTCACCTCGCCAAAATTTCCCATATGCACCCCTTGTTTCAAATGCGCCCCCTTGCGCAGGCGGCAGAACGGGCCCATGCTGACATCATCTTCGATGACGGCTTTTTCAGTTACAGAGGCGAGGATGACACAGCGGTCACCCACTTGGGTGTCCTCCAGGATGGTGTTGGGACCAATCGTGCAGCCCAAGCCAATCCGGGTGTCGCCGCGGAGATGGGTATTGGGATAGATGACGGTATCGGCGCCGATTTGTACGCCGGTTTCAATATAGGTATGGGCGGGATCAATCATTGTCACCCCGGATAGCATCAATGCCGTATTGACACGTCGCCGCAGCAGGGCCTCGGCCTCGGCCAGGTGAATGCGGGTGTTGATTCCCATGGCCTCAACCGGATCCGCCAGACACACAGCCTGCACGCTCAACCCTGAAGAGACGGCCAGCGAGACGGTATCCGTCAGATAATATTCACCCTTCGGGGACAACGGAATGCTGCGCAAGGCATCCCACAGCCAGCTTGCCCGGAAACAGTAAGCCCCGGCGTTCAATTCGGTAATGGCCAGTTGTTCAGGTGTGGCTTGAGCTTCCTCCACGATTGCCTGGACGGCACCGGCGGCATCCCGGACAATGCGGCCAAAACCGCGCGGATCAGGCGTGATCAAGGTCAGCAGGGTCAGCGGGCCGGGATTTTCCCGCTGCAGGTCCACCAGGCGGGACAAGGTGGCGCTGGTCAGTAGTGGCATATCACCGTTAACAACCAGCACCAGATCCGTCTTGCCTGACAACAGTTCCTCCGCCGCCTGTACGGCATTGGCCGTGCCCAGCTGCTGGAGTTGCGTCACACAGCGGACAGCCCCGCCAGCCACCGTCCGGACCGCTTCAGCCCCGTGCCCCACCACCACCACCGGTTCAGTCAGGCCCGCTCCGGCAACCGCCAACAACACATGCTGCAACAATGGCCGTCCGCCAATGGCATGCAACACCTTGGGCAGAGTTGACCGCATGCGCACACCCTGTCCGGCGGCCAAAATGATTGGGGTACAGGTGGTCATAAGCAAATTAGTCCTTTCAACACAAGCCGGGCTTCCCCTCCGCCACGCGGATAGGGAAGCCCGGTAAAGGGTGAAGCTGGGTTGACTGGGTGAGCGGGTTCAGTTTCGGAACGCATGACTCAGTAGAAAAAGGCTGGGGCACCTGGATTCGAACCAAGATCCACAGATCCAAAGTCTGGTGTG
>DAOQTN010000237.1:0-5043 GCA_035340555.1 Anaerolineaceae bacterium
CGCCCGCGGGCCTGAAGGGCGGGAATATCCCTGGGGGGACAAATGGGATCCGTCTCGTTTGAATACTTCGGAATATTGGGCTGGTGAGAACGACCTGACCGATTACGGCCGTTGGGGAAAATGGCTTAAGGAACGCTCCGACAGCGCTTCCACCACAATGGTCGGGCAGTTCCCCGCAGGAGCCACGCCCGCCGGCCTATGTGACCTGGCTGGCAACGTTTGGGAATGGTGCGCCTCCTGGTATGACCGATCTGAGACAGACCGCGTTGTCCGCGGCGGCGCGTGGAGCGACGCTCGTAGGAT
Source organism: Anaerolineaceae bacterium (assembly GCA_035340555.1). GTDB lineage: Bacteria > Chloroflexota > Anaerolineae > Anaerolineales > Anaerolineaceae > JAGOFZ01. Next base: position 304 of record DAOQTN010000237.1, read on the forward strand.
CGCCCGCTGCGCGTCTCGTTACAGGGACGTCCCCGATCTCTTCGGCTACGATCTTGGTTTCCGATTATTTTCTCCTGGCTAGTTCTGCCTGCAGCCTCCTGCATCCTGCCTGCTGGCGCCTGAATCCTGTTGAGTAACGGCGGTTGTGTCCCGCTGCCGGGGCAGTTGCCAATAACCGGTCGATGCAGTTTAATAAAAGGTCGCAGGCGATGGAGGTTGTGATGCATTTGGGCTGAAAGTGAAAAACTCTCGGCTTGGAACGAACAAGCTGTCCGAGTAATGTGCGGGATGATGAATGGGCGATTCTGATGCCGTTTTTGACCTGGATGATTGAAATCCCTTGGAGGAGTAAATCAGATGACAGACCACAGACCTGGTGCATGGGATTTGAACCTGGAAATCGACCATGCGAGCGAAGATGCCGGTTGGATCGACTGCTACCTCACCTTTGATGGCATTTGCCATAAATTTGATGCCTCCGATGTGTTTCCGCCGTTCATTCAGCTGATACATTTTATTCGGGCCATTGCGGCCAATCGATTACCCTATGACTTTTATTGGGATGAAGAGGGGCACGGCGCGGAATTCGAAGCCTGGCCGGTCGCAGATGACAGCCCGAATTTCCGGTTAAAGATTTTTTTATGATAAAGATAAAACGATCTGGGCGGATGCTGTTCTTGAACGCAAAGCCGTTGTCGAAGTGTTGCTTGCCGCGCTGCGCGATTATGCCCTGTACTCCAGACCACCCAGCCGGGGTGATTGGGAGTTTTCGCTTGCTGATGTGATCGCGTTTGATGAATTCCACCAGCGCACCATTCCACCTCGCAGTAACCCGGCGTTTGCCGAACCGATTAAGATGAATATGCTGCGCTTTCATCCGCCCAATGAGATCTGTCAACTTGAAATCGAAGTGTGGGGCATTCCAGTGAAACGGTTGATATTGCCCGACAGCGATCCCAGGTGGCCCGAATTATTTGACTGGCTGGAGAAAATATTGCGGGGACAGTTCCCCGCTGAGAAATATTTACACGACCTGCGAACTGAAATGATGTACCGGAGAATGATTGCGCGTGGCGGTGTGCCCGATTCTATTCTGGATAAGCCCCTGGGTAATATCTTTCGGGCGGTGGCGGTGGATCATCCCCGGCACTTCAGGTTGGTGGTCATCCCGACAGACCACAAGTACCCAGACTATATCGAAATTGACGAAGTGCAGGATCGTTTCACCTTTGTGGGTGCTTTTTGCACTGAATTTGAGCGAATGCTGACGGAGGAATATCAGGTCGTGCCGGATGAATACGGTACGGTGTTTGATTTACACAACCTACCGCTTGAGCGCTTAAAAGCGCTACTTGCAGAGCATAATTCTGAATGAATCCTCTTTAATTTATCTTCTGCGTTGGCGTGACCTGTTCAGTTCCCAACCGGCGAGGGTATTTGAGACTGCGGCGGGTTGAAAGAGACGGCGGAGAACGGTGCGCCATCAAAACAGCATGGCACACCTGATCCATCAACGATCAACCCCACCCGTTTTTGCAGGCACCTTGCAGACATTGCCGTCATCCCCCCAACCGCTTTTGGACCACGCCACCCCCACACCCTTAGAGAGGATGGCTGTGATTCACCGATCCAAGGCAGGTGCGACTGAGCCAAGGGCAAGCAAACCGATTGGGGTTGAGCCAAAGGCGCCGATTCATCGTTGGAACTGAGTCCGGTAGACACCGGGGCAGTCCCGGCTGGCACCGACCAGGGTCAAGTGGCCGGGGGGTGAAAAACAAAGCTGCACTGGGACGGATTTCCCCACGGCTTGAAGCAGCCCGCCCGGTCTGATGAGACTGGGGGGACAGGTTCGGTTCTAATACGCACGCAGGTATGGATTGGGCACCGGGGCCGGTTGATTCAGAGCCCTGGCAGCCCGGATCGCCCAATGGGGATCGCGCAGCATTTCGCGCCCCAATAGCACCAGATCCGCCCGTCCGTTGCGGATAATCTCATCGGCCTGCTCCGGGGCTGTGATCAGCCCCACCGCCGCCGTGCGCATTCCGGTTGCCCGCACAGCTTCGCTCAGCGGCACCTGATACCCGGGGCCCAGCGGCATCTGAGCCTTGGGAATATTTCCACCTGAAGAGCAGTCCACCAGATCAATCCCGGCAGTGATTAATTGCCGCGCCAGCGCGACTGACTCGGCTGGCGTCCAGCCGCCCTCAATCCATTCGGTCGCCGAAAGCCGCACGGTGATGGGCAGGTGTTCCGGCCAGACTTGTTGAATCTGCCGGATGGTCTCAAGTAGAAATCGAATGCGGTTCTCAAAAGTCCCCCCATAGGCGTCGGTACGCTGGTTTGAAAGTGGGGAAAGAAAATTATGAATCAAATAACCGTGTGCGGCATGGATTTCGAGCCACTCAAAGCCCGCCGCTGCGGCGCGCTGCGCCCCGGCTTTGAAGGCCTGCTGAACCAGCTGGATCTCAGCCAGGGATAATGCGTGGGGCGTCTGATATCCCTCGGCGAAGGGCAGCGGGCTCGGACCCACCACTGGCCAAAAATCCGGATGCCCCGCGGTAAGCGGTTTGCCGCCATCCCAGGGCCGCTGGGTGTCCGCTTTACGTCCGGCGTGGGCAATTTGAATGCCCGGAATCGCCCCCTGGGCCTTGATGAAATTGGTGACCCGCCGCAGCGGCGCAATGTGGGCCTCATCCCAGATGCCCACATCGTGCGGTGTGATCCGGCCCCGCTCCTCCACCGCCGTCGCTTCTGAAATCACCAGGCCCACGCCGCCAGCAGCTCGGGCGCCAAGGTGGGCCAGCTGCCAATCGTTGGAGCAGCCATCGGTATAGCTGTACTGACACATCGGGGCCACGCCAATCCGATTGCGCAAGGTAATGCTGCGTATCGTCAGGGGCTCAAATAAATGGGACATGGTGGATCTCCTGTCTGCCTCAATGGCGCCAAAAAGTGGTCTGGGGGAGGCCAAGGGAATGCTGATGCTGGCCGGGCGATTATCGGTCAGTGCCGCCCGGCGGCGCGCCCGGCGGCACGTCCAGCGGCCGCGCCGCTGGAAAAGGCAAACTGCAGATTAAAGCCGCCGCACGGGCCAATGACATCCAGCGTTTCTCCCGCCAGGTACAATCCGGGAGCCGGTTTGGATTCCAGACTGGCAGGATGAACTTCATCAACCGGGACACCGCCCGTGGAGACTTGCGCATAATCGAAACCCCGCACCCCCTGAATTTCCACGGAGAGGCCGCTCAACTGTTTCAAAACATTCTCCAGTGCCGCATCATTCAGTTGGTCCATCCGGACTTCGGGATGCAGACCCGCCAGCCCCAGGATCACAGGGGGCACCTTGGGCGGCAGAACCGCCCCCAGCAACACCCGCACCGGCACCGTCTCCGACCGTTTTTGTTTGAGCAGGGAGCGCAGCCGTGAGTCAATCTCTCCGGGCAGCAGATTGAGGGTCAGGTGCAGCTGGGTTCCGGGCCGGGTACTGATCAGGTGACTCAGATCCATCACCGCTGGCCCATTGAAACCCCACTGGGTAAAAATCAGGTTGCCCGTGGTCGTGCCCAGTTGGGTTGTTCCCTGCCATACCCCGGCGGTGACGTCCAGCCGCACCCCTTGCAGCTTGTGCAGGGTGCGCACCTCGGCCTGCACCGGTGCCAGCGCGGGATGAACCGGGGTAATGGTGTGCCCCAGCCGGGATAACCACGGGTACAGGTCGCCCCGGGATCCCAGGGTGGGGTAGGCCTGTCCGCCTGCAGCGACAATCAGGCGTGCACCAATCCATTCGCTCCCGCCCGCCTGCACCCGAAACCCGCCATCCGTTTTTTGCAGTCCCGTCACGCGTTGATTGAGCCGCAGCTGCACCCCGGCCTGGGCCAGTGCCGCGGCAAAGGCATCCACCACCGTTGCCGCCGATTCAGAGCACGGATAATACCAGCCATCCGCCGTATGATAGGCCAAGACGCCAATCCGCTCCAGGGTTTGCAGCAGCGCTTCCCGGTCAAACTGATTGAACAAATCGGCCAAAAATGCCGGGTTTGAGCAAACATACCGCTCTGGCGCAATGGCGGCGTTCGTCAGGTTGCAGCGTCCGCTGCCGGTGACCAGCAGTTTGCGCCCCACACTGGGGTTGGCATCAAACAGCGTCACCTCCGCCCCCAGCCAGGCGGCTTGCAGGGCTGCCATCATGCCGGCAGGTCCGGCACCAATAATTCCAACCGGTGTTTTCTGTGTCATCACCTGACCTTGACCGCGTTTTGCCGCAATTTCCTGAATTGTAACCGATGGCGGGAACTTTCAGCGCAGATATTTGACATAAATCAACTCCGGGTCACCCTCATCCAGGTCATGAACCACGCCGCTTAACCGGTAATTCAGCTTTGCCAGCAGACGCTGCATCGGTAAATTTGACAGATTGGTGGACGTGAACAACTTGCCGGTCTGGCAGACTGTCTCCAGGTACTCCAGCAGGGATTGGCCGACACCCTGCCGCCGCCAGTCGGTCTGCACATAGAGCAGCACAATAAATCCCTGGGTGAAGAATGAATAGTCCAACACAGCGTATCCGGCAATATCGGGCGCGGTGGCCACATAACAGGTCTTCCCGGCAACCGCCCGCTGGATAAACTGGCGGCGCTCAGGATCGTGCCCGGCACCCTCGTCCAGCGCCCAGAGGTTGTCAACCTGATCCGGGGTGGCCAGCTGAATGGTGATCATGGCTATTCGCCGTTCTCGGTGGAC
>DAOQTN010000238.1:0-5038 GCA_035340555.1 Anaerolineaceae bacterium
TGTTTGAAATGCTGACCCTCAAGCAATACAGCAGCTGCCGGCCGGGAATACGCTTGGGCGAACTGCGAGGGGATGTTCCAGCACCACTCGATGCATTGTTGGCGAGCATGTTGGCCGAAGACCCCCGGCAGCGTCCCGGGGACGGAAGCGCGGCGGAAGAGGTTTTGCGTCAGGCAGAAGAGGTTTTGCATCAGGCGGCAGCGGTGGATCCAGGATCTGCACCGGCCAGATCCATCCCGGCCCCCACGGCACCGGTCTGGACCCTCGATGAGGGGTTGTCCGCCCTCGAGGGGATGGAAAAGGCGCAGGAATGGCGCCTGGCCGAGGATCTGCTGCAGCAGCTTGAAGCAACCCATCCGGGAAATCCCAAACTTATTTTGCCGCGTAAACAAATCACCCAGGCGGCAGCTGCCCGCCGGGAGGCTGAAGCCCAGGCGGCCCAACGGGCGGCGGAGGAACAAGCCAGCCGGGAGGCGGCCGGACGGGCCCGACAGGCAGAACTCACCCAAAAAAGAAGGGCCGCCGAAGCTCAGGTATTGGAGGCTTCACGGGGCGGGTCACGCCGCAAATTACCCGGCTGGTTAACGGCCTTGATCGCTTTGGGGGGAGTGGGATTATTGGCATTATGTGTGGTGTGGGCGTTGGATGGGCTGCAGGCCAGCCGGCCGCCCACTGTCCCGGTGGCGGATCCGACCCACACGCCCCAATCCTTGGCAGCAGGGCAGCAACCGACGATCAAGCCGACGAACCAACCCACCCTCAAACCTACGGCAACCGCCAATCCAATTCCCGCTGAGTGGTGCGGGAGCATCGGCCAAACCTGGACCTCGCCGGTGGACGGGATGACCCTCCTCTGCGTCCCGCAGGGGGAGTTCTTGATGGGGGCCCAAGAATCCGCAGACGTGATCTCCCATTACACCGATCCGAGCTATGATAACAGACCCCAGCATTCAGTCCACCTGGATACCTACTGGATTGATCAGACTGAGGTGACAAATTCCCAGTATGCCCGCTGTGTGGCGGCAGGAGCCTGTCCGGAACCCCAGAGCAGGGAATCGGCAACCCGCAGCAGCTATTACGGGAACAGCCAGTATGCCGGTTATCCAGTCAGCAGTGTACGGTGGGAGGACGCTGCCGCTTACTGTGCCTGGGCGGGACGGCAGCTGCCGAGCGAGGCGGAGTGGGAAAAGGCGGCCCGGGGAACCGACGGCCAACATCATCCCTGGGGAAACCAGGAGCCCAATTCCAATCTTCTCAACTGGGATGGGACGAATTGGGACGGCAGTCACCTGGAGGACACGGCTCCGGTGGGCAGCTACCCGGCCGGGATCAGTCCCTATGGGGCGTTGGATATGGCTGGCAATGTCGCCGAGTGGACGGCGGACTGGTATGATGGGGATTATTATGCCAGCCAGACCACCTGGTACAATCCGACCGGACCGGCATCCGGTCAACAGTATGTTTATCGCGGGGGATACTTTAATCAAGGCTATTATTGGGAAAATTATCTCGCCGCCCATCGCGAAAGCGCGAACACCTGGGAATACGGATCCAATCTGGGCTTCCGCTGCATCCTCAGACAACCATATGATGGTTAATCCCCCACCCGATGACCGGAGACGGGTGGGGAGTTGATCACCGCACCGGTGTCGCCGGGGTGATGACTGGCATTGGCAGGGTCGCTGCTGCAGGCCCTGTCCGCCCACAAAGCAACTTTACAACCAGTCCCGGCGGCGGAAGAGCAGCACGACGCCGATGGACAACAGTAAAAAGATGCCAAAGATGTAGACCGGCGCCAGGCCGTCGGCTTCCCAGGGCAGCGGGATGTTCATGCCGAAAAAGCTGGTCACGATGGTCGGAATGCTCAAGACAATCGTGATTGAGGCCAGGAATTTCATGACCTCGTTCAGGTTGTTGGAAATCAGGGAGGCAAAGGCATCCATCATCGAGGTCAGAATTGTGCTGGAAATGTTGACCATTTCCAGAGCCTGCTGATTCTCGGTGATGACGTCCTCCAGCAGGTCTTCGTCATCCGGGTACATGTGGAACATCTGGGAGCGCTGCAGCCGCTCCATCATCAGCTGGTTGCCCTTGAGTGCCGTGGTGAAGTACACCAAGCTCTTTTGATACTTGAGCATCTCCAGCATCTCCCGGTTGCGGATCGACCCCTGGCACTGGTCCTCCAGGGCATCAACCGTGCGGTTGATCTGGCGCAGGTTTTCCAGGTAGCGGCTGGCCGTCAGCAGCAGCATGCGCAGGATGAAGCGGTTGCGCTTGACCGTGGACAGGCCGCGGATGCGCCCCGAGGTCAGCTCCTGGATTGCCTCGTTGGGGCGCCGGCAGACCGTGACAATGTACTTGTCCGTCAGGATGATGCCCAACGGCAGCGTGGTATAGGGGACATCCACCTTGGGGCCTTCGTAATAGGGCACCCGCAGGATGATCAGCAGACTGCCGTCATCCTCGCGTTCAGTGCGCGGCCGTTCGTCCAGATCCAGCGGGTAGGTCAGGAAGTCGCGCGGAATGCCCAGGTGGTGGATCTGCTCAATCTCGTCCGTGGTGGGCTCAATGGCACTGATCCAGCAACCCGGCACAATGTCTGTGAGGGTGGCAAGGCCGGTTTCCGTGCTGCGGTAGATGGTCAGCATGCTGTCGCTCCTTGTGCAAAAGATCTGCCCGGCAGCGCTGGGACTGGACTGATTCTACTCCCAACTGCAAAAATATGTTTTGATTTTGGGGCCAAAAAGGGATATAATCAAAGTGTCCCGGGGATGACAGGCTTCGACGGGAGAGGCTGGTCCCGGATGGCGAGCCGAGAGGTGCCGACCTCGTAAAATCAGCACAAAACACAAGTGCCAATCGCACTAACTCCTATGCTGCTATGCCCCTCGCCGCGTAAGCGACGAAGCTGATCAGCTAATGGCCTCCACGGAGGCCACGTCTGCCCACCCCGCTCCCTGACCGGAGGTGGAGCAGGCGCAACAAAGTCAGTGGTGCCATGCAACCTGCCGCATGTTGTATGAAAGAGGGCTCTCGGGCCCGAGCGGATGGCCGGGCGGCTGTTTTGTCGGTCCCCAACCACCCCGGCGACAATCAGGATCGACTACGCTCGTAGAGGTTCGAGGGTCGAATCTTTCGGACGCGGGTTCGTTAACAATCGAATAGAGCCCCCTGTCGCGGTGACGCGGCAGGAAAACCCGGCTTTATCAGGAAAAGCTGCCTCCCGGCAACGGGAAATGCCCATCCTGAGGGGTGATCCCGAAAGGGTAAGCCCTGCATCGACTCATAGACTCCTGCAATGGAGCCCTAGGGTTGGGAGGATACGGGTCCAGCCCGGTCCGCCGCGGTGCAAGCAGCCACTGCACCGCCCACACCGGCGGTCCTCCCAACAATACGCCGGGGAAGTCGCCCAGCGACTTCATGAGATAGTCAATGCCCTGGTGAAAACCAGGGGCTGCAGTGTCGATTCCCGCCATCTCCACCTGACCAAAGGCGAGCCCTCCGGCTCGCCTTTGCGGTTTAAAGCCACTGGCCCCGGTTTCGGCTAATCCACCCGGCAGATGAGCCCCTTGAGGTACTCGCCTTCAGGGAAATTCAGGGCAATCGGGTGATCGGCTCCGGCGTGCAGGTGCTCGAGGATCTGCGCCGAAACGCCCGCATCCAGGGCGGCATCCGCCACAATCTTCTGGAAAAGCTCCGCCGAGACCCCGCCCGAACACGAAAATGTGGCCAGCAATCCGCCCGGCCGCAGCAGTTTGAAGCCGAGGCGGTTGATGTCCTTGTAGCCGCGGGTCGCCGCCGGCGCCTGGGCCGCGGTCGGGGCAAATTTGGGCGGGTCCAGGATGATCAGATCAAACTGGCGGGCCTGGTCGCGGAACTTGCGCAGCAGCTGAAAGACATCGCCGCACAGCCATTCCGCCGTGCCCGCAAACACCGGATTGCGGGTCAGATTGTCCGCGCCAAGCGCCAAGGCCTCGGCCGAGGAGTCCACCGACAGGACCGAGTTGGCACCACCGGAGAGGGCATACAGGCTGAAGCCGCCGGTGTAGCAAAAACAGTTCAGCACCTCCCGCCCGGCGGCCAGTGCCCCCACCCGGGCCCGGTTGTTGCGCTGGTCCAGATAAAAGCCGGTCTTCTGACCCTGGGCCGCATCGACCAGAAATCGCAGCCCGTTTTCGCAGATCTCGACACGCAGTTCGCCCCCGCCCCGCAGCCAGCCGACCTGCCCGGCCAGTCCTTCCAGGTGACGCACCTCGACATCGGAACGCTCATACACCCGGGTGCAGCCCGATTCGGCCACCAGCGCATCCAGGATCGCCGCCCGCCAATATTCGGCCCCGGCCGACAGGAACTGAACCACCAGCAAATCGGCATAGCGGTCAACCACCAGGCCCGGCAGCCCGTCGGACTCGGCGTGCACCAAGCGGCAGGCGGTCGTTTCAGGGGCCAGCGCCAGCACCGCCCGGCGCGCCAGGGACTGCCGGATCCGGCGGTGGATGAATTCGGCATCAATGACCTCCGCCGGGTCCCAGGACCAGAGCCGCGCCCGGATCTGGGATTGGGGGCTGTAGGCCGCCCACCCCAAAAGGGTGCGCTCGGCGCTGATAACCGCCACCGTGGCGCCAGGGGCGGGATCACCCTCCAGGCGGTCAATCGCGCCGGAAAAGATCCAGGGGCGGTGCTGCTGGACGGATTTTTCGCGGCCCGGTTTAAGCCAGAGGGCAGCCTGGGCGGGTAAGGGGGTTGAAGGGGGCAAGGGGGTTGAGGGGGGTAAGGGGGTTGAGGGGGGTAAGGGGGTTGAGGGGTTCGCGTTCATGCGCCCACCAGCTGGCGCAGCTGCGCCTCATCAATCACCGGCACGCCGAGCGTGCGCGCCCGGTCCAGTTTTGAGCCCGGATTCTCGCCCAGCACCAGATAACTGGTCTTTTTGCTGACCGAGTCAATGACCTTGCCGCCGTGCAGTTCAATGAAATCCTTGACGCCCTCCCGGCTGAAGCCCGGCAGGGTGCCGGTGACCACAAAGGTCAGGCCGGCCAGC
>DAOQTN010000239.1:0-5036 GCA_035340555.1 Anaerolineaceae bacterium
AAACAGCCAGGGCGGTGCTCTGCAACCAGATTTCAATGCTGGAATACTGCCGCAAATCCTTTTCCAGCCGGGTGGCGATATCAATGCCGCGAGTTCCGGCATAAACAGCATTTGCTGAACCAAAAAACCGATGGGTTTGTAGGACCAGTTTGCCCCCCAGACGGTGCTTGTCGTCAACCAGCAGGGCTTGGATGCCCATTTTACCCAGTTCAATCCCTGCCGCCAGGCCGGAGGGGCCACCGCCGATGATCAACACTGGAACCTCCATCTCCCGGGCCGGGTGCATGACCGGCGCTTCAGACACCTTGGGCAGCGCAGGCAGTCCATCTGCAGGCTCCACCTGCAGATGGGGGGTGACCAACTCCATACATGATTTCACAGGCTTGTTGTCGGCAATGACCATGCATTGGGCACACTGTCCATTGGCGCAAAAAATACCCTGTGGCGCACCATCATGGGCGTGATGGCCAAACACCCGGATGCCATTGGCAAAAAGGGCCGCAGCAATGGTATCACCTGACATTGCCTTTAACGGCTGTCCCTGCCAGAAAAAGGTGATCTCTTCCCGGTCCGGGATCGGTAAAATGGGATGCTGCTTTATCCGATGATCAGTCATATTTTTTCCTTGAACCTTTATGGAGAACGGGCGTTGTGACAATTACCAGCCCGGCACAGTAAAAAGCTTGGGCTCGGTAAAAAAGCTATTGGAATTGTAGCATCGAGCCCCTGTGCTGGATACTGCTATTTGGCCATAGTTCATATCACGAGTGTCACAAATGCCGATTCATGTTAAAATAAGGAGATTAATTTTTCCGGATTTCCTCAGCGGAGGTTTTTTATGAAACGAATAGCAGTACTTACCAGCGGCGGGGACGCCCCCGGCATGAATGCCGCCATTCGGGCAGTTGTTCGCGCGGGCATTGGCCAGGGCTGGGAGGTTTTTGGCGTCCGTCTGGGCTATGAAGGCCTGATCAACGAAAAAATTATTCCCTTGGGAGCCCGGGACGTTGGCGGAATTCTACAGCGGGGCGGGACAATCTTGGGCAGCGCCCGCTCCCAGGAATTCAAAACCGACGCTGGTCAGCGCAAAGCGCTCAGATCCCTGAATCAATTTGGTATAGAGGCCTTGGTCGTGATTGGTGGTAACGGTTCCCAGACCGGAGCCCACGCCTTGTCCAAACTGGGTTTTCCCGTGGTTGGTGTGGCTTCGACTATCGACAATGATCTGGCCGGTTCAGATATGACCATTGGTGTGGATACCGCCCTGAATATTGCCCTGGAAGCGATTGATCGTTTAAAAATTACCGCGTCATCCCATCAACGGGCCTTTTTAATCGAGGTCATGGGGCGCGATTGTGGTTACCTGGCTCTTGCCGCTGGCATTGCCGGCGGGGCCGAATACGTGGTCATCCCGGAGGTTGAGACCGAACCAGAGGAAATTGCCACCGCTCTTTCTGAATCCTACGAGCGGGGCAAGGCCCATGCCATCGTGGTCGTTGCCGAAGGGGCCAAATATAATGCGGTCAAGCTGGATGAATATTTCCGTGCTCACAAGGATCGCCTGGGCTTTGACCTGCGGGTGTCCATCCTGGGTCATATCCAGCGCGGCGGCAATCCCGGCGCTTTTGACCGTATTTTGGCCAGCCGCCTCGGTGTTGGCGCAGTTGAAGCTCTGGCTCAGGGCCAGCACGGCGTCCTGATTGGTCAGGTTAAAAGTGCCATTGTCGCTACGCCATATTCGGAAATTGTCGGTGTGAAAAAGCCGCTCGATCTGCGTTTGGTGGAGCTGGCCAAGATTCTGGACTAGCGGTTCAGTTCGGGAGAGCGCAGGAATGCTTCAATAAAACCATTCAGTTCCCCGTCCAGTACGGCTTGGGTGTTACCCACCTCATATTCAGTCCGGTGATCCTTCACCATTTGATAGGGGTGCAGCACATAAGATCGAATCTGAGATCCCCATTCAATTTTCTTGAACTCGCCGCGCAATTCGGCGAGTTCTTTTTCTTTCTCTTCCTGGGCAATTGCCAGCAGGCGGGCTTTCAACACCCGCATGGCGTTTTCCCGATTTTGCATTTGGGAGCGCTCGTTCTGGCAGGTGACGATGATTCCGGTGGGGATGTGCAACAAACGGACAGCCGTAGCGTTTTTTTGCACGTTCTGCCCCCCAGCACCGGATGACCGGAAAATGTCAATGCGCACCTCGTCCGGATTGATGCTGATCGCGGTGTCATCCGCAGTGACTTCGGGCAGAACCTCAACCTGGGCGAAAGAGGTATGGCGGCGATGAGCAGAATCAAAAGGGGACAGGCGGACCAGGCGGTGCACGCCTTTTTCCGCCCGCAGGTAACCATAAGCGTAGCTCCCGGTGATGGCAATCGTGACGCTCTTGATGCCGGCTTCCTCGCCTTCCGCCCGGTCGATGATTTCTATCTCATAGTGATTTCGTTCAGCCCAGCGCAGGTACATGCGTTCCAGCATTTCCGCCCAATCCTGTGAATCAGTACCTCCCGCACCGGAATTGATGGTGATGAAGGCGCTACCCCGATCGTAAGGCCTTGACAGCATGACCTGAAGCTCGCGCTGGTCAATTTCTTTTTCCAGGCTTTGGACCTCATTGTCCAGATCCTCTCTCAAGCTTTCGTCATTCATTTCAGCCAGTTCCAAGGCTCCGTCCACGCGGCGGCGCAACCTGTACCACCCCTCAATTTCACCACCCAGATCAGCCACCTGCTTCATCACCTGCCGGGCCCGGTCTGGATCATCCCAAAGGTTGCTGTCCTCGGTCTGCTTTTGATAATGCTCTAATCGGGTTTCTTTTTCTGGTAAGTCAAAGACGCCCCCAGATGGCTTGAATTCTGTCACTGCACTGCCGGAGTCGCTCAATAATATCCTGCATCGAATCTTCTCCTTCTATTGGCGTGGTGACAGGATGCCATCAATGAAGGCTTCCCGGTCGAATAATTGCAGATCTTCAGGCTTCTCACCCAATCCTGCAAATAGAATAGGCAGGCCCAATTCGTGCTGGATGGCAAAAGCCATGCCGCCGCGGGCCGACGAGTCCAGTTTGGCCAGAATGACGCCGCTGACTTGGACCGCCGCTTTAAAGGCTCGCGCCTGTTGCAGAGCGTTTTGTCCGGTCGTGGCATCCAATACCAACCAGCATGCATGTGGCGCTCCTGGCAGTGCTTTTCGAATGACCCGGTCTACCTTTTTTAATTCCTCCATCAAATTGAACCGGGTATGCAGCCGGCCGGCTGTATCCACAAACACAAGATCTGATTTTCGCGCTTGCGCTGCCTGCAGGGCGTTAAATGCTACCGCCCCGGGATCGCTCTCTGGCGCTCCCGCTATGACCGGGATATTCAGCCGTTCCCCCCAAACCTGCAGTTGATCAACCGCTGCAGCACGGTAGGTATCAGCTGCAGCCAGCAGAACTTTTTTCCCTTGGCGGCTATATTGCCTGGCCAGTTTGGCAATGGTCGTGGTTTTTCCAGAACCATTCACGCCAACAATCAAAATGATCGCTGGGTGGTGCTCGTCCAATTGAGGCATTACGGGGGCGTTCAACCGGTTTAATAATTCGGATCGGAGCTGAGATTGCAGCTCATCCGTGCGGGTCAGACCGTTTAGAGAAACCTGTTTTTTGAGTGCCGCAATGATAGCCTGGGTGGTATCGACGCCCAAATCCGCTTGGATCAGAATGGCTTCCATTTCGTCCCACGTTTCCGGGGTGATTTGGGTCGCGCCAAACAATGTCGCCAGCCGGCCAAAGGCAGCCTTGCTGGTGCGCGCCAAACCTTCTTTCCATTTGTTGAATATATCTGCCATGGCGCCGGAATTATATCACAGCTTGGGAAGAGCGTGCCCGGCTGCCTGGGTGGCCAATTGGCCGCATCCGGCCTGAATATCGATGCCGCGTCGCAGTCGAATGGTGCAGGGAATTCCGGCCTGATCCAGCCGGTCCCGAAAAGCCTCCGCCCGCTGCCGGGTGCTGCCTTGGCCGGCATACTTTTGGGTCGGGTTTAATGGGATGACGTTGACATGGCAGAGCAATCCCCTGAGCAGAGAAGCCAGTGCTCCGGCTTGTTCAGGGGTGTCGTTCACTCCTTGGATTAATGCCCATTCAAAGGTGATCCGCCGCCCGGTCGCGTCAACATAATTACGGCATGCTGGAATAAGATCTCCCAAGGGGTATTTTTGATTGATTGGCATCAGGCTGGACCGAAGATCGTCATTGGCTGCATGCAGGCTGACAGCCAGGTTGACTTGTCGCTTTTCTGCGGCAAAACGTCGGATCGCCGGTACCAGACCCACGGTTGATATGGTAAACCGGCGGGCCCCGAGGTTGAGCCCGGCCGGATCGTTGAGCCGGTCAATGGCTGCCATGGTGGCATCATAATTGTGGAAGGGTTCTCCCATCCCCATAATGACAATATTGGTGACCTCCCGCCCCTCAGCCCGCAGGATCCTGGCGTAGTGTAGCACTTGTGTGACGATTTCCCCGCCACTCAAGTGCCGCAGGAACCCCATCTGACCGGTGGCACAAAACACGCACCCCATGGCGCAGCCGGCTTGGGAAGATATGCAAAGGGTCTGGCGCTCGGTATACCGCATCAGGACGGCCTCAATCAGCCGGTCATCAGGCAATTTAAAAAGGGTCTTGACGGTTTCGCCATCGATTGACTGCAGTGTTTGCTGCACTGTCAGGCTTTCAAAACGAAATGCTGCTGCCAACTGTTCCCGCAGCGCGGTTGGCAGGGAGGTGAATTGCCCGGCATCATTCCAAAGCTGTTGATAAAGACCCTGCCAGATTTGTCGGGCACGATAGGCAGGGTGCCCCAGCTCATTCATGGCCACCGTCAATTCCGGGAGAGTTAAATCATAAATCAACGGGCGGGTGTTCACAGCATGTCCACCAGCGCCGTCAGATCAGCGGCGATGATATCCGGTTGGGGGGACCAATTTTCCCCGGCGCTACGGGAGGTCACACCCGAGAGTACCAAGGCGGTCTTGCATCCTGCGCGCTGCCCACCGAG
>DAOQTN010000240.1:0-5020 GCA_035340555.1 Anaerolineaceae bacterium
ACATCTTGCCATCGGCCGGGGCCAGATCACCGCTTTGTCCGGTCAGGACCAAGCCAATTTGTTTGAGCTGATGCAGAAATTCCTCCCGGGACAGATCGGTACGGTAACCGGGGATGGACTCCATTTTATCCAGGGTACCGCCGCTGAATCCCAGCCCACGGCCGGACATTTTTCCCACCGGCAGGCCGCAGGAAGCCACAATGGGCTCCACCACCAGAGTGGTTTTATCACCGACCCCGCCCGTGGAATGCTTGTCCACGGCAATCGGCACCACCCCGGCAAGATCCAAGGTCTCACCTGAGCGGGCCATGGCCAGGGTCAGGTCCGTGGTTTCGCGTTCACTCATTCCATTCAACAACACCGCCATGGCCCAGGCGGACGCCTGATAGTCCGGAATCAGTCCATGGGTCAAACCATCAATGAAAAAGTCAATCTCATCACCGGTCAATTCACCCCGGTCACGTTTTTTGATGATGATATCCACAGCACGCATTGTCAACCTCCTGGTTCAAAAGGCGCTTAAGCAAGGCCGCCCGCAATGGGTTGCGCTTCATTGCGGGCGGCCATCAGCGCCGGGTCAGTAGTGATACTCTATCTTACTGTTTTTTGAGTAAAATCACAACCTTGCGAGTGGGCTCTTCGCCTTCACTCTCGGTGGTGACCTGGGGGTGATCGCGCAGTTCCAGATGAATGATGCGCCGTTCACTCGCAGGCATCGGTTCCAGAACCTGGCGGCGGCCATATTGGATGACCTGCTCGGCCATGCGGCGGGCCAGCTGCCGCAACTGCCGTTCACGCCGGGAACGATATCCCTGGATGTCGATCAGGAGTGGAACCCAGTGTCCCACCTCTTTGCTGACAATCAGGCTGGTGATGTACTGCAGGGCATTCAGGGTTTCAGATTGGCGGCCAATCAGGATGCTGAGATCCTGGCCCTGCACCTCAACCACCACCATGGCGCGATCTTTTTCGTCCTGGGGTGGAGCCCAGTGGGCGCTCACCTGGGCCTGGACTTTCATTTTATCCAGGAGCTCTGTCACCACCTGGCGGGCGGATTCGGCTGAGGCCGGATCCATGCCCTCGGCCGGGGCCGTGGCTGGCGTTTCCTTCTGAATCTGAACGGCCTCAACCGGCGGGGTTTCGCCGGGAAGTGGATCTTCCTGGTGGGCTGGAATGGCGGGGGCGGTGATGTCTTTCAACACCAGACGAATGCGCGCCTGGCGGCCCCCCAGGCCGAACAGGCCGCGGCTGCCGGGATCCAAAACTTCAATATCCACTGCCGAGGCAGGCAGTCCCAGTTGCGCCAGACCTTTGGCGGTCGCTTCCTCAACCGTGGCGGCGATGACTTCGAGAGTTGTTTTTTCGGAATTCATGATCGTCCTCCCTGATTATGAGCGGTTCTTTTTACGCGGCGGGCGGATTTGCTTGTTGCTGCGGTTGGCGGACGATTCATCAGCCTTTTTCTGCGGTTCACGGCGGGACGATGCAGGCAGTTGAACAACAGCGTCGGATTTATTCGGGGAGCCAGCTGTAGCCACGGCAGGCGCAGGCCGTTTTGATTTTGGCAGCAGATTGGACCAGTTCAGGCTGCCCAGCAGGGCATACTGGCCGATACCAATCAAGTTGGAAATGACAAAGTAGAGAGAAAGGCCGGAGGCCAGGGTCCAGGCCAGGTAGCCCATGAAGATGGGCATATACCAGTTCATCATCTTGGCCATCTGGGCACCCTGATCGTTGGGATTGGCGGATGGCGGGGTGATCAGCTTGGATTGCAGGAAGGTGGTGACCACCACCACAATCGCCAAAACCGGGATGCCAAAGGACAGGAAGGGCAGGTTCAGCCTTTCGGGTTGGCCCAGGTCCATCCACAGGAAACGGGCATTCAACGGAATGAGGGCCTCAACCTTGAGCAGCGCCGGGTAAATATGGCGGGTCAGGTTAATGAGTTCCACCGGGGTGCTGGCCAGGGCGGCAATGATCGCCTGGTACAGACCGATGATAATGGGGAACTGGATCAGGGTCGGCAGACAGGAGGCAAAAGGTTTGATATTCTTTTCTTTGTAAATACGCATCTGCTCGGCGGCCAGTTTTTCCCGGTCGCCCTTGTATTTCTCCATGATCTGCTTGTATTCCGGATCACTTTGCAGAGCCTGCATCGCCTTGGAGCCTTTAATCTGGCTGGCCATCAAGGGGTGGGTGATCAGGCGGATCAGGATGGTGAAGAGAATGATCGCAATCCCAAAGTTCTGACCAACCAGATTGTAGATAAAGAGCAAAACATTAATGAACGGGGTGACAATTAATGCGTCCCACATGGTGGATTCCTTTACTTCTTCTTGGTGTCCAGCTTGAACGACCAGCTTTTATTGCCATTCAAGTCAAAAGTCTCGATCAGGTTGTCGCCCTTGTTGACCCCCACCAGGAAGCGGTCCCCGGCCAGAACAGGTCCGGTGTACAGAGTGCCAGCAGCCTCACGGGTCCAGAGACGTTCGCCCAGATAGCTGACTGCAACCAATTCCCCGTTTTCCATGGCGTAAATCACCACGTCATCCAGCAGTAGCGGTGTGCCAAATGAGGCCACCTTGTCCTCACCACCGGCTTCCACCGACCACGCGACAGCGCTGGTTTCGGCATTCAGGCAGTAGAGGGTGCCCAACTGGTCGCCAAAGTAGAGGAAACCATCCTTCAAGGCGGGCTGAGCCCAAACCGCCGCGGCCCCCTGCCAGGTCCAGTTCTCAGCACCGGTTTTCGCATCGCGCGCGACCACGGTATTCTTGAGCGTGCTGACATACAACTGGCCGGAGTCGCTCAGTGCAGGCGTGTAAAGCATCGCAGCACCCAAATCCTGATCCCAGACCAGCTTGCCGGTTTTGACATCCAGCGCATACAGGTGATGATCCATGCCCGCAATATAGGCCGTGGTGCCATCACTCACCGGCGATGCCCAGATGGGCTGGCCGGTTTCATATTCCCAGACCAGATTGCCCTTCAGGTCCAGCGCATACAGGACATGGTCGGCATTCGGAGCCAGGATCAGATCGGCCACCACCAACGGGCTGGCAATATAGCGGTTGGTGGCATCCTCAAACCGCCAGTTTTCCGTCCCGGTTTCAGGGTTCAGGCTGTACAGGGTGTGTTGATAATCACCGACAATCAACTGACCATCGGCCAGAACCGGGGCGGCAAAGAACATCTTCTGGCCCTCCGCCTTTTCCGGGAAACGCCAGACCTCGACGCCATCGGCTGGACGCAGGGCCATGACGAAGCTGCCGTTGGCCAGGTAAATCAAGTCCTCCTGCGGGGTGATACCTGGCCAGGAAGAGGCGGTCAGAGCGCCACTGCAGGCCGAGAGCAGAGTGGCAGCCAGGACAAACAGAATGACCATCAAATAGCGGGATTGTTTCATAGAATTTCCAATCGTTTTTTCAGGGAACTGGATCGTAGCCCCCGGGATTCCACGGATTGCAGCGCAGCACACGGGTCACCGCCATCCAGCCGCCTTTAAGGGCGCCGTACTTGTAGATGGCCTGGTAGGCGTAATGCGAGCAGCTGGGGTAAAAGCGGCAGGTATCCGGCGGTAATGCTGGCGAAACCACTTTTTGATATGCCCGAACCAATGCCAACAGCAGCAGACGCGGGATATTGACCAGCCGGAAGGGCAGGTCCCGCAGCCGCGGTTCATTCGGGTAATCTTTGGGGAGGTTCACCGGAAGGGGATTCCTGGGATATCAAACCAGCCCGACCCAACAGGGTTTCCAGAGCAATGCGTAGTTGTTCAAAGGTTGCTGCGTGAATGGGTTGACGCGCCAACAGGATCAGATCCCAACCAGGTGTCAGTCTGGGAAGCAGCCCGTCCATACAGGCTCTGATGCGGCGTTTGGCGCGATTGCGCTCCACCGCGTTCCCGGTCACACGACCGGCTGCCACCCCGACCCGCACCGCTGGCGATTCCCCCCGAGCAACTTTTAACACGACAAGCGGGTGAGCGTAGGTCCTGCCGGACCGCCGCACCCGCTGAAAGTCGGTAAATCGTGTCAGTCGAAAACTTCGCTTCACCCATATCCCTGTCCACAACGGTCAGGCCGTTTTTCCAGCCTGCACATCAAACCGTTTCATCCAAGGGCGAGGGTGTGCTTCTACCACCGACTTTGCTTGACGTGATTGTTCATGCTCACGACGAGCTGGTGGCGGCCCTTGGCGCGGCGGCGCTTCAAAACCTCGCGGCCATCAGCAGTGGCCATGCGGGAGCGAAAGCCGTGCACGCGCACGCGGCGGCGGGTTTTGGGTTGGTAGGTACGCTTGGTTGACATCTTAATCCTTTCACTTGCAGTTTACTGATAACGAGCCGCAATTATACCGCAGCATTTACCTTGGGTCAAATGATCGACGGGTTTTCAGAGGAATCCGAGAACAAATCAGCCAGATCCCGGGTGCTGTCCGGATCAGTGAAGACCAGGACCTCATCACCCACCTGGAAAACCGTCTGTCCGCGCGGGGCAATGACCTCGCCGGAGCGAATGATGGCGGCAATGACGCATTTCTCCGGCAGCGTCATGTCCTTGATGGCCTGGCCCACAGCCGGGGCTGCTTCAGGAATCTTTTCCTCGACCAGCACATAGTTGCCGCGCCGCAGCCGCAACAGGGTCATCATATCGCCAAGCGACATTTCCTCCTGGATCATATTGGCCATGATCTGGGCTTGGTTCAGCGCCACATCCACATGGAATTTCTGATCAAACAGCCAGGCATCCCGGGGATTGTTCACCCGGGCAATGGTGCGGCCCACGCCATAGCGCGCCCGGGCCACATAACACAACACCAGATTCAACTCATCATGAGTGGTGCAGGCCGCCAGGACATCAGCCCGACGGATGCCTGCCTGTTCGAGGATCGCCGGATTCATCGGATTGCCCTCATGAATGGATTCTGTGGGCAGTTCACGATGATTCATCATCAAGACATCCTTGCGGTCCTCAATCACATGAACATCATGGTCCTGGCTGAGCAAAAGCCGGGCCAG
>DAOQTN010000241.1:0-5011 GCA_035340555.1 Anaerolineaceae bacterium
CAAAGCGGTGATTGACCGCCTGGCGACCTACAAGCTCAACCGGCTGCATCTCCACCTGACAGATGACCAGGGCTGGCGGTTGATGATCCATTCCTGGCCGCGTCTGGCTGAAGTGGGCGGCCTGACAGCAGTTGGCGGCGATCCCGGGGGGTATTATACCCAGGCGGATTATGCGGAGATTGTGGCCTACGCCGCCGCGCGCCATATCACCATCGTTCCGGAAGTGGATCTACCCGGGCACACGAATGCCGCCCTGTCGGCCTATGCGGAGTTGAACCGGGACGGGATGGCCCCCGCCGCCTACACCGGCACGCGGGTCGGCTTCAGTTCCCTGTGCACTGACCGGGAGAATACCTACCGCTTTCTGGCCGATGTCTTGGGCGAAATTGCGGCCATTACCCCTGGCCCTTATCTGCATATCGGTGGGGATGAAGCCGCCGCCACTCCCCGGCCGGATTACCTGCGCTTTATTGCCCGGCTGCAACGCATGGTGGCCGGTCTGGGCAAGCAGCTGATCGGCTGGGAGGAAATTTCCCGCGCCGAGCTGCAACCTGGCGCGATCGCCCAGGCCTGGCGCAGCAACCTGGTGACCCGGGCTGCCCGGCAGGGCGCCGGTGTGATCCTTTCCCCGGCCCGGAAAATTTATCTGGATATGAAATACCAGCCCCTCTCCCCGCTCGGGTTGTCCTGGGCTGGTTTTGTCGAGGTGCGCCAGGCCTACAACTGGGACCCGGCATCGGCCATCCGCAACCTGCCCGGGGAGGCCATTCTGGGGGTGGAAGCCCCCCTGTGGACAGAGACGGTCCGCTCCCTGGCGGACCTGGACTGGCTGGCCTTTCCCCGTCTGATTGGCCTGGCTGAAATTGGCTGGTCAGCTCAAGCAGTCCGGTCCTGGGGCGATTACCGCACCCGCCTGGCCGCCCAGGCGGCGCGGCTGGCGCAGCAGGGGATCAATTTCTACCGCTCCCCGCAGGTACCCTGGCCGCTCTCATCCTGATATAACATCCTGATATATATGGGTAAAAGGAGTTGGTCATGAGCGATTCAATTCAATTTACCGGCAATTACAGCGATTATAGCGATCACAGCGCCGATCGTGGTTTCTAAAACGAACAACCAACGATGATAAACAAAACGCCGCCCAAGCCGGGCGGCGTTTGATGGTTGTGGCTTCAGTTCAACCCAGAGCCGCTCGCAGGGTGTTCAACGTGATTCGCACTTCTGGAGCCACCTGATAAAACTGTTCCAGTTTTTCGCAGCCCTCGAAATCCGCACAATGGGCACAGTTGACGACGCCGTGGGCCACCCCGCAACCCCGCACCGCACACTGGCTGCAGTACCCGCCCAACCGGAGATTGGTGGTGCAGCCATCACAAATCACCGCCTGGAGCTCCATTTCCGGACTTTGATAGTCCACCCGCCATTGAGCCAGCAGTTTTTCCTGTGCCTCCCGGTCGTTCGCCTGGGTGGCAATATACGCCTGGCAGGCGGCACAGTTGAGCCCGCAGTAAGCATACAATTCAGTCATGATTAACTCCTTGGAAAATGTGGGAACAGCTTTATAATAGTACTTATGTTCTGTTTTGTCAATAACCAATCCTGAGGTTCGGACAAAAGTTCGGACATCAGCCAATCCTGCACCCAAACGCCCGGGTCAAATGCGTTTCAACTGCCCGGCGCCCGTTTTGCGCTAAACCGCCCCCAAACCGTTCTTCAATGATAAGATATCCCGTATGCGCGTTCGAGAGATTCAGGCAAAAACCATTCTCAGCACGGTGCCCCAACCCGATCCGATTTTTGGCCTCAAATACAACCTTAACCTGTATCGGGGCTGCCAGCATCAGTGCATCTATTGCGATTCCCGCAGTGAATGCTATCAGATTGAAGACTTCAACCACGAGGTGCTGGTCAAGGCCAATGCGCTGGAACTGCTGGACCAGGAACTGCACCGCAAGCGGGTGAAGGGCACGATTGGCACGGGGTCAATGAATGACCCCTATATGCCGTTGGAAGCCGAGCGCCAGTTGACGCGCGGTGCACTGGCCTTGATTGCCCGGCATGGTTTTGGGGTCCACGTTCTGACCAAATCCACCCTGGTCCGGCGGGACCTGGATCTGCTGCAGGACGTCAGCCAGGTCTATGCCGCGGTCACATTGACCATCACCACGGCTGATGATGCCCTCTCCCGGCAGCTTGAGCCCGGTGCCCCACCCAGTTCGGAACGCTTCCAGGCCATCCGGGAACTGGCGGGGCGGGGGCTGTATACCGGTGTTTCCTTGATGCCGGTGCTGCCGTTCCTGGAGGATACTCCGGAAAACATCACCGCCATCATTCGGCAGGCGGCCGAAGCGGGGGCCAGCTACATCATCCCCTGGATCTCCGTCACCCTGCGCAACCGCCAGCGGGAATATTTTTATCAACAACTGGACCGGCTCTTTCCCGGGCTGCGGGCACGTTATGAACGGGCCTTTGGCCCGGCCTACCACTGCGAACCACCCCGGGCCCGTCAACTTTATGATTTGCTGCAGGCGATCTGTGCTCAAACGGGATTGGAGACAGCTATCCGGCCCTACCAGCCACCGCCACGGCTGCTGCCGGCTCAGCCAACGCTTTTTTAGATTTTGTGATATACTTTGCGTTAGATATATGTCTAACGCTGAGGAGTCGCACATGATTGCAATTGTCAATGGCAAAGTCTACACCATCACCCGGGGCATCCTGGAAAAAGGTGTTGTCCTGATTGAAGGCAAGAAAATTATTGACGTTGGCGAAAATATCACCATCCCTGCCGGCTGCCAGGTCATCGATGCGGCTGGCAAGGTCGTTTTCCCGGGTTTGATTGACGCCCACTGCCATGCCGGCATTTTTTAATGATGGTGTTGGCTGGGAACACTCGGATGGCAACGAAACCTCTGATCCCATCACTCCCCATCTGCGGGCCCTGGACGCGGTTCACCCCGAGGATCTGGCGTTCCCGGATATCATTTCGGCCGGTGTCACCACCATCCTGACCGGTCCCGGCTCGGCAAACCTGATTGGCGGGCAGTGGATCTGCATCAAGACGGCCCCGCGCTCCTCCATTGAGGAAATGATCCTGCAGGAACCGGCCGGCATGAAAATGGCCCTGGGTGAGAACCCGCGCCGTTTTTACGGCAGTCATGACCGGGCTCCGGCCACCCGCATGGCCAACGCGGGCGAAATGCGCGCGGCACTGGTGCGGGCGCAGAACTATATGCAAAAATGGGCCCAGTATGAGGATGAGCGCGTGGCTTATGAGCAGAAGCTGGCCGCCGGTGAAAAAGAAATCAAGCCCCCTGTGCCGCCGGAACGGGACCTCAAAATGGAGGCCCTGGGCAAGGCGCTGCGCCGGGAGATGCGGGTCCATATTCATGCCCACCGCGCCGATGATATTTTGACGGCGGTGCGCATTGCTGAAGAGTTTAATCTGGATGTCAATATTGAGCATGCGACCGAAGGCTATAAAATTGCCGCCATTCTGGCCGAGAAGAAAATCGGCTGCACGGTCGGCCCCATCCTCTTCTCCCGCTCCAAATATGAACTGCGCAATATGACCCCCGCCAACCCCGGCATCCTGGCCCGGGCCGGCGTCAAGGTTGCCATCCAGACGGATGAAATGAGTGCCGTCCGTTATCTGGCGATCAATGCAGCGCTGGCCGTGCGCGAGGGCATGCCCGAAGAGGAAGCTCTCAAAGCGGTGACCATTAACGCGGCCGAAATTATTGGCGTCCAGGACCGCGTGGGCAGCCTGGAGCCCGGCAAGGACGCGGATGTAGTCATCTTCAGCGGCCACCCCTTCGATTACCGCACAGTTGCCGAAAAAGTCTTTGTCGAAGGTGAACTGGTTTACGAACGTCATTAATCCTGCGGGGTGCGCCTGATACCCGCACCCGGATCCCCTGGCCCGGGTTCAGCCGGAGACCGCGTTCCCAGTGAGCGCCTATCCGCCCGGGCAGGGGATGAAGGTAAAAAATCATCCTGGTCAGTATCAACGACTCCTTCCGCCCGTCAGGCCGGTGGAGTCGTTGATGTTTTAACCGGGGGTGGCGACTTTGGGTGAACGGCGGCTCGATTCTCTGCCCCAGTCAAGGACCCATCCTTGCCCACCGGCCAAGCCGCAGCCAGCGTGGGAACCGGGGTGGTCTCCGGCGTATCCTGGGCTATCCAGGCTCCCCGGACTACCCGGGCCAGTCTGGCCAGTTGGGCCAATTGGGTCAGTTGGGCCAATTGGGCCAGTTGGGCCAATTGGGCCAGTTGGGCCAGTTGGGTCAGTCGAGTGGTCCAACGACTGGTTGCCGGGCCGGAATGGTCAATGATCCAACTATCCCAGTAAAAACTTTAAGGGAAGGGCGACCCGTTCGCGCCAAAATTTTTCGGAGTGTTCCGCACCTTCAAACTTCAGCGTCACCCAATCCTGCTGCCGGGTGTACCCCGCCGCCTGGATTTCTACATCCCAGCGGGTTTGATACGGTTCATATTCCGAGTCCAATCCGCCGGTGCCGTAATCAAAATAGAACTTATGCTGGCCGGGCGCGGGCAGGGCGGCACTCAACTGCTCAATCAGCAGTTCGCCGCCGATGGGCCAGTGGGTGGATACGCAACCTGACCGCCCAAAAATATGCGGATGCCACGGCGGCATAGAGGGAGATCAGTCCTCCCATGCTGGATCCCATGATGGCGGTATGCGCCGGATCCGTCAGGGTTGGATATCTGGCGTCCACCCAGGGTTTCAATTCCTCCACCAGGAAGCGGAGATAGAGATCTGAAAGCGGTGCCCCCCCGGCTTTACCGATGAATTCCGCCAGCAGCGGGCGCGCCGAGACGGTGGCCAGGGGTTTTTGGGGGTAGTATCTGCAAGATAATATCTATCTTTATCAATACAAAACTTATTTTATAAGTATAATCGGTGGCATGAGAGTCAGCATGGGACAGGCCGCAAAGGAGTTGGGTGTCTCCATTCCTACCCTGCGTCGATGGGAAGCGGAGGGCAAGA
>DAOQTN010000242.1:0-5006 GCA_035340555.1 Anaerolineaceae bacterium
CGGTGATTGCCGCATCATTCTCCCCGTCACCAAACTGCGAGATCATCCGGTCGACGTCATGATTGCCCAGAGTATTGCAGGGCCAGGCCTGCGGAGGCAGGGCCAGGGCGCGTTCCTGTTGGTTGGCTCGCACCCAGGAGGCACTGAGGCGCTGGGTGCGCATCAATGGGAAATTGAACACCAGGTGCAGTTCATCGTCACCCGACCCATAATAAGACAGATCATCTGTTTCCCCCACCAGAACACGATCAGGGTATTCGTTAATCACGGCCCGCAGTTCCCGCATCAATTCATGCATCCCGGGTTGATCGTGCTGGGCGGCAAAAATGTCTTCCCAGAGCTTGCCGGAGTTGGCCCGCTCTTGGGGGGTCCGGGCCAGCCGGTTATACCGGTACAAATCATCCAGCGTCAATTTGGATTGATGGTCGGGCATGGCCGGATCTTCAAAAATCGTCCCCACGGCATCCAGTCGAAAACCATCAACCCCCATGTCCAGCCAGAAGCGGACCGCCGCCCACATGGCCTGGCGGACCTCCGGGTTGAGCCAATTCAAATCGGGCTGTTCCTTGAAAAAGAAATGGTAATAATATTCGTCGGTTTGCGGGTCGTATTCCCAGGCCTTGCCGCCAAAGGTCGCGCACCAGTTGTTCGGTGGTTGACCGTTTTTACCCGGCCGCCAGACATACCAATCCCGTTTGGGGTTGGTCCGGCTTGAGCGTGATTCAATGAACCAGGGGTGTTGGTCCGATGTGTGATTGAGCACCAAATCCAGGATCAGGTGCATGCCGCGGACGTGCAGTCCATCCAGAAAACGGCGGAAGTCATCCAGCGTACCGTATTCCGGGGCCACGGCGGTGTAATCGGCGACATCATAACCGCAATCAGCCATGGGGGAGGGATAATGCGGTGACAGCCAGACCGCATCAACACCAAGGTCCTTGAGGTAATCCAGTTTTGCAATCATACCGGTAAAATCGCCGATGCCATCCCCATTGCCATCGGCAAAGCTGCGGGGATAAATCTGGTAAAAAACAGCGCGCTGCCACCATTTTAATGTTGTCATGGGATGCTTCCTCTCAGCAACTAGATTGACTGCGATTATAACCGGGGTGGGTTAAAATCCCCAACTTTGAGAGCATCCTGTGTTATATTTGGATATTCTCAAGTCCCCACACAGCCTTTGCTGCCAGGATCCAGCCCTAATTCCAGCGGGTTGGATCCTGTCGAGCAGCCTTGGAGAAAATCTGATGTCCGTCATACTCGAAGCCCAACAATTGGTCAAAAAATTCAAGGATTTCACCGCCGTTAAGGGTGTCAGCTTTGAAATCCAAGCCGGTGAAATCTTTAGCCTGCTGGGACCCAACGGCGCCGGAAAAACCACCACCATTTCCATGCTCTCAACCCTGCTGGTGCCCACCAACGGGGATGCCCGGATCGATGGGCACTCCGTCACCCGGGACCCGATGGCCGTGCGGCGGCTGATCGGGGTTGTCCCTCAGGAGATAGCCCTCTACGACGATCTGAGCGCCAGCGAAAATTTGCTGTTTTTCGGCCGGATGCATGGCATGAGCGGTGAAGTGCTAAAAAAGCGGGCAGCGGCGGTGCTGGAACAGGTTGGCCTGACCGATCGTGCCAAAAGCCGGGTGAAAACCTTTTCAGGGGGCATGAAACGACGGTTGAATATCGGTGTGGGCCTGCTGCACAGCCCCCGGTTGGTGTTCATGGACGAGCCCACGGTTGGGATTGACCCGCAAAGCCGCCGCAACATTCTGGATGCGGTGAAAGAACTCAACCAGCAAGGACTGACGGTGCTCTACACCACCCATTACATGGAGGAAGCCCAGGAATTGTCCGACCGGGTCGGCATCATTGATCATGGCGAACTGATCGCCTGCGGTACGCAAAAGGAATTGACCCAACTGGTGGGAGAACACGAAACGCTGCGGCTGCACCTGGGCGATGACATTGCTGTGGACGATCTGGCCCGGGATTTGGCGGAATTGCCCCAAGTCCTGAAGGCTTCCGCGGCCGATCACGAGGTCGTCCTGATGGTACCGGAGGCTGAGGAGGCTTTGCCGGGAGTGATTGCCCGGACAAACCAGTTGGACGTGAAGATTCGCTCGATTGACATCGAAGAACCCAACCTGGAGGCGGTGTTCCTGCACCTGACCGGCCGGGCACTGCGCGATTGAAAACCAGACCATGAAAAAGATTCTTAATGTTGCTTTGAAGGACCTGCTGCTCAATTTTCGGGACCCCATGGGACTGGTGTTGATGCTGGTCGCACCCCTGGCCCTGACCCTGGTCATCGGGGCGGCATTCGGTGGAACCGGAGGGGGCAGCGCCGGGCTGGGGGAGATCCCGGTGGTGATTGTCAACCTGGACACGGGCGAATTGAGCCCCTACATGGTCGAAGCCTTCCAATCCGAGGAACTCGCCGATCTGGTGGAGCCCGTTACCATGACGGATGCCATGGCCGCACGGCAGGTGGTTGATAAAGATGAGGCTGCCGCAGCGGTGATCATCCCGGCCAATTTTTCCGAAAGCATTCTTCCCGCCGGGCTGATTCAAGGGGATCTTTCCGGTCTGGAGACCCCGCAGGTCAGCATTGTCGAGATCTACACCAACCCCGGCCGCCCGGTCAGCGCCGCCGTGATCCGTAGCATCGTTGATTCCCTGCTGAGCCGGTTTGTCAGTGGGCGCCTCAGCGGTGAAATCGTCATCAACCAGCTCATTGCCAGCGGCAGGCTTTCCCCGGCTGAGGCCCAAACCCAGGGACAGCTGATTGGACAGAGTGTCGGGGCGGCGGAGCCGCCCGAGCGGGTGGAGATCACCAGCAAAACCGGCGCCCAGGATAAGAGCTTCAACTGGCTGGAATACAGCGCGCCAAGTATGGCCATTCTGTTCATGATGTTTACCTTGTCTGCAGCCGGGCGGACCCTGTTGATTGAGCGGGATCATGGCACCCTGCCGCGGATGCTCATCAGCCCCACCCGGCGGGCTGAAATTCTGGGGGGCAAGATGCTGGGCAATTTCCTGACCGGTTTGCTGCAGATGACAATCCTGATCCTCACCGGCAGGCTGCTGTTCGGCATCACCTGGGGTAATCCCCTGGCTGTAGGCCTGTTGACGATTGCGGTTGTGGCGGCCACAACCGGCTGGGGCATGCTGCCTACGGCTTTTTCCCGCACCTCCGGACAGGCCAATGCCATCGGCACCGCGATTGCCCTGATCTTTGGCGCGGTGGCGGGTTCCTTTGTCCCCCGGGCGGCGCTGCCGGACTGGTTGCAAAAAATTGGACTGATCACGCCCAACGCCTGGGGCATTGAAGGTTATTACAATCTGATTAATGGAGCCACCCTGGCAGATACGGTGCCCGCGATCCTGGCACTGCTGGCTATGGCGGTCATCCTGTTTGGATTTGCCGCCCTGGCGTTCCGGCGGCAATACACTTGAGAGGGAATATGCGCAAAATATTAGCCCTGGCCTGGAATGACATCCAACTCGAGTTTTCCGAACGCGCCACGCTGGTGTTTTTTTTCATTCTGCCATTGGTTTTCACCGCCATCATTGGCGTGGCCCTGCAAAACACTTACAGCAGCGCCAGTGAGGATGCCCGTTTGCCCGTGGTGGTGGTCAACGAGGATCAGGGGGATTATGCGGTGGAATTCATCGCCCTGCTGGACAAATCTGATACAGTGCGGGTGGTTGCAGCCGATGCCCAGACCGCGGCGGAGATGGATGCGGATGAATACCCGGTGGTTTTGACCATCCCGGCGGACTTCAGTCAGCGCCTTGCTGCCGGAGAACTTGCCTCCCTTGAATTGTACAAATCACCCAGCAGCACGGCCCCCACTGGAATTGAGCAGGCGGTGAACACTGCGGTTGACCGGTTGGGCGCGGCCCTGACCATTGCCGAGCAGGCCACAACTGAAGCCGAAAAAATCAGCCCGTTTGCCTCCCCCGCTGAACGGCAGACTTTTTTTGACACCAGTCTGGCCGCTGCGCGCACCGCCCTGGATAATCCCCCAACCCGCTCGGAGGTCACCCTTGCTGAAAAGGTCAACACCCAGCAAATTGCCACCGGCTTTGAGCAGTCCTCCCCGGGTCAGTTGGTGACCTGGGTCATGATCACCCTGTTGGGCGGATCCGAAGTGTTCGTCAACGAACGATTGAAAGGGACCCTGCGGCGGCTGCTGACGACCCCCAGCACCCGGGGAACCATCCTTACCGGCAAGATCACCGGGCGCTTTATTCTGGGAATCATTCAGATGGCTTTGCTGGTTGGCTTCGGTGCGGCCGTTTTGGGCGTGAATTGGGGGCAGTCCCCGGCCGCGCTCATCATCATGCTGGTAAGCTTTGGCCTGGCCGGGACTGCTTTCGGCGTGATGTTGGGTGCCCTGGCGCGCACCCGCAGGCAGGCCAGCGGACTAACCACGCTGTTTTCAATGTTGCTGGCCGCCCTGGGCGGCGCCTGGTGGCCGCTGGAGGTGACCCCGCCAGCTTATCAGGCAGCGGTCAAGGTGATCCCCACCTCCTGGGCCATGACCGGATTTACCGACGTCATCCTGCGGGGCCAGGGGGTGAGCGGTATTCTGCTGGAGGCTGGAGTCCTGCTGGGCTTTGCCGCCATCTTCTTTGCAATCGGCGTTTGGAAGCTGCGTTTTGAGTAAACAATATGTTTACCTTTGCGATCAACCATCCATAAATCGGACCGATCTTTCAAGTTAAGGTCTTGCGTTACAGTTTGGATGCACTATTGCGCGCATAAGAACATCAGCAATCAGCTCTCAGTACACATGAGAGGGCACAACTCGTAACATTTGATTAATCAGGCCTTCCCATATGGGAAGGCCTGATAGATACACAAATTACGGATGAAGTGAACAGGAGAAATTTAGCGCGGCTCCGCAGGCAAAGCATCAAAATAGCGATGTGGAACAACTGGAATGATTATGCAAGTAATTTTCTGTAAAATGGATCAGGTTATACCGAGGTTTTGTTAA